>VGPG01000145.1 GCA_016875555.1 Chloroflexota bacterium
GCAGGCGTTTGTGGCGGTGGCTGCGCGGCATCTGCGCCCACGGGGGCAGTTGTATCTGGTGGCAAATGCGTTTTTGGCGTATGAACCGCTGTTGCGACGGTTCTTTGGTGAGGTTGTGCAGGTGCGTGTTACACCATCGTTTATTGTGTGGCGCGGTAGTCTATAATTAACTCTGATGCAGACATACTGTGCGTGGTGTGCGGTGTGACGTTGGTCAGCGAAGGAGCTGTACATGGATACTCGAATCGCGGCCTTAGCCGCTGCGAAAATCGTCGCCATTGTGCGACTTGACACTTATGATCGTGCCCTCGAGGTGGCTGAAGCGCTGTTAGCAGGTGGTATTACCGCCATTGAATATACGTTGACTGGCCAAGGTGCATTTGCGGCCATTCGCAAAGTGCGGTCAGCCATGGGCGATCGTATGCTGATTGGCGTAGGAACGGCGTTGACGGCCGATGATGCCATTGGTGCTATTGATGCCGGCGCACAATTTGTGGTGACACCGACGGTGCGCCCGCAGGTGATAAGCGTGGCCGCCAACGCCAAGGTACCAACGGCGTGTGGGGCGTTCACGCCAACCGAGGCCTTGACAGCACACGAGGCAGGCGCTGCATTCGTCAAAATATTCCCCGCACGCACCTTGGGCCCCGGCTACATCAAGGACGTACTTGCGCCGTTGCCGTTTTTACGATTGATGCCCACCGGTGGTATTGGTGCTGATAATCTCAAGAGTTATCTTGATGCCGGTGCAGTCGGTGTGGGTATTGGTGGCAGTTTGGTGCCGGCCAAGGCGGTGGCAACAGGGGATTGGCAGGTCTTGACCGATGGGGCACGTGCCTGTGTGAATGCACTAGGGGGGAAGTAGCATATGCCAGATGTAATGACCTTTGGGGAGTGTATGGCGGTGCTTTATCCGCCCGATCCTGTCCAAATCGACGATGCGCCACTCCTTAAGTGGGATATCGGTGGCGCTGAGGCCAACTGTGCGATTGCACTGGCGCGCCTCGGCATCTCGGTGCGTTGGCATTCGCGCGTCGGTAACGACCCGTTTGGGCGCAAGATGATTAGTATTTTGGCGGGCGAGGGTGTCGATACAAGTGCGGTGGCGATTGATGCAACCAAGCCAACAGGTGTCTTCTTTCGTGAGTGGTTGCCGGACGGCATGCGCCGGGTGTTTTATTATCGGGCTGGATCGGCGGCGGCCAATATGGGCCCCGAGGATCTCAAGACTGAGCACTTTGTGGGCGTCAAGGCGGTGCACATGACGGGGATTACCCCGGCGTTGAGCGAGCGTGCGGCTGCAACGTGTATCCGGGCGATTGAGTTGGCCAAGGCGGCGGGGTGCATGATTACCTTTGACCCGAACTTCCGCCCGCGCTTGTGGAGTGCCGAGCAGGCGCGCGCGGGTATGATCCCGATGGCGCAGGCGAGTGACATCATTTTGATGGGGCACGAGGATGCGGCTGCAATGTTCGGCGAGGGTGATGATGAGCACTACTTACAGTCGGCGGTGGCTCTGGGCATCAAGACGGTAGTACTCAAGCGGGCTGAGCGCGGGGCATTGGCCATTCACGATGGCGAGCGCTTTGAGGCCACGGTCGTCAAAGCAGAGCGTGTGATTGACCCTGTGGGGGCCGGTGATGGCTTCGATGCGGGATTTATTGCGGGGCGTTTGCGCGGCAAGAGTATCCCGGAGTCGTTGCATTTGGGTGCAATTGTAGGGGCTGGATCCGTGGCGCACCTGGGTGATTATGCGGGGTACCCATCGATAGCGTTGTAACATTGGTGGGATGGCTATCAGTGATACAGGGCACCATGATAATTCATGGTGCCCTGTATGTTGCGTTTATTTGATAGGGGTGGACGTGCGTGTGCGCGTGATGATGAGTTTTGGTGTATTGGTTGCTGTTGGTCTGATGATAACCTTGGTCGGTGATTTGGTGAATGTTTTTGTGGGCGAACGGCTGTTGGTCGCTGTTGCAGATGGGCGTGTTGCGCTCGGTGTATGACTTTGTGTCGGCGTATTTGATCGGGCAGGGGTGAGTGTTGCGACCGCCGTCTTGCTTGGGATTCGAATGACAATTTTGGTCGGTGAACTCACACTCAGGGCGGTGGCCGTTTGTATAAACGCCGTTTCTGTTAACAGATATCCACCCCACCGTACGGCGGTCTGTGTTAGGTGCGCTGCCTTTTGGGTTTCAGTTGCAGCTGCCGCTCGGGATGCGGTGGCGGTACGACCTACAATGGATGTTTTGGTTTGTGGTAGGAGATTGATGGTTGCGGTGCGTGTCGGCGATAAACGCAACCTTGTTGGCGATTGTGTGCGTGTCGCTGAAAGCGTGGGGCTACGGTAGGCTGCATCAATGTTTCTGGCATAGCGCGTGACGATATCGGTATCAGTTAACGCCGTATTATATAGTTCAACAGCGGACAGTTCTCCATTTCCAGCGCTGATGCCACCAATGTGCATTGATGCGGCACTGTAGACGCGGAATGGCAAAAGCGTGGCGCTCGCAATTCCACTAGCCACATTATTGCCGTTGATGTAGATGGTGAGTGCATTCCCTTTTTTGACGAATGCGTAATGGTGCCATCGATTGAATGGATAACGCGTGCTGTTGTAGTTGTAGTTGAGATTGGCAAAGCTGAGGCGATTAGCCGCAGATACGGTCACATTTGCACGATTCACTTGGGTTTGGTTGACGAGATTTCCGATATCATTTAGGTTGCCAAATCGTGCCCAGAACATCAGGGTGCTATCGCTACCGGCGACAACTCCTGCCGTTGATGAGATGGTGAGTGCGCGACTCTTTTGGAGTTGTACTGCGCCAATGCGCTCAAGTGGTCGGACGGAGTAATCGGTATTGGGGTAGGTGACGACTGGGCAAGCAGCACCTTCACAACTAATCCGGTTGGTCCCACTATTGATTTGCATCTCGTTAAAAGTCAAATGACTGATTGGGAGTTGCGCAGTATAGGTGGCTCCTGGGGCACTGTAAAGTGCATTAATGGTTGCTGTGGTTGGGACAAGCGTGAATATGTTTATTTCATCAATTACCCCGTTGAATGAATTGATTTGATCCATGCGTCGTGCCACTGTAACTTTGTTGGTGATGTTGTAGTTGACAGCTGATGTGCTATTTTTGCTGGTGACCTCAACGTTATCAACATAGAGTTTGCGACTTCGACCACTCACGACACACACGTAGTGATGCCAATCTGTGTTGTTGATTGGGTCACGACTGATAACTTCATCGCCATAAATGCCACAGCTGAAGTGGTTGTTGTCGTCAAAACCCATGTTGAAATGTTGGTTTGGTAAGGCACTCAATCCGTGCGAAAGCATGGTGCTTGCGCCATCAAGTTTGCTTCGGCGTGCCCACACTGATACGGCAAACTTGTTGTTGAGTGTAATCGCTGCGTTACTTTGCAGAAATGAGTCATCAGCTGAGTTGAATTGTACGCCACGACCATGTTGACCGTCGACCAAGAGTGGACAACGTCCAACGCTACATTTGAATTGATTGGTGGTAGCACTTGTAAGACTGACGCGGTCGTAATAAATGTGGGTTGGTGGCAAAAATCTGTTGAGGCTCAGTCCAAAATGGAACTGGCTCCCACCCCATGGTACTGGTGTGAGAGTGGGAGCAAAGTTGGTTGTATCAATTGGAACAAACCCTGTAGTACTACTGGCAAGTAGATGTGTGCCAGGGAATATACAACGCACAAATGCGGGCAAGGTAGCTGTTTTGTCTTGCGTAAGTGCGCTAAAGTTCACCTGGAACGCACCGTTGGCACCAATATCACTGACCGAGCGATCATCAAGTGGAATAGGGTTTTTGGCACTATCAAAGATTTGGGCATAGGCGCGCAATGGGGTTTCGGCTTGATGAATCCCCTCAAATCCATCAAGTTCACCTTGGACCTCAACGCGTGCACCACGACCGTATGGGCGACAGGTGATTTCGGTGGGAGCGAGTACCCGAATGTCAAAATCAAACCCACCTTGAACGGTGTCGTCACGATGGACGTTTTTGCCATCAAATCGGGCTGCATCGCCTGCATCAGCCGGAATTTTGCCACTATCTACGACGCCATCGCCGTTGGCATCGATGTCCTCAGTTAACAACATGCGTACACTACTTGCGTTGACTTGCAAGCTGAATTTGGTGCCGACGATGGCACTGCTATTGGCGGTCACAGTGATAGGAATAGTGACACTGCTATTTGCGGGCACCGTAATTGACGGGTCACCATCGTTAAGTGTCACCTCCCATGTGGGTGGCAGGTTGCCCTCGAGATTGAGCATGTAGGTTTTTGGGGCAGTCATGTCGTCGTTATGCAAGTTGAAGTCGTGGCGGTAGATGTTGCTTTTGATAGGTGTGGCCTCGAACTCGCGAATATTTTCTTGTTCTTGGTCGCCATCTTGATTACCGGTGGTGACTTCGCCTACAACTTCATCTATCGTGACACGGACACAGGTATGGTATTCGAAAATACCAGCTTCGATTTGTTCGTCAGTCAAATCAACGCTTGGCGTCCATTCGATGTACACATCGGTGTAACCACCTGCAGGCAAACTGGCGAGTGCAGGGAAGGTGGTTTTGTCGACAGTACCTACCTCTTCCCAATTGGTATCGTTGTTGACACCAACGCCGATGGGAGTTGATACGTTGAATCGGACGGTGATATCGGTTGCATCAATGGTGCCGACGTTACGGACACGCGCATACAGGCGATTGATGGCATCAACGCCAGGTGCATCGCCGTTGCCTTTGGGGACTGGTACGCCAGAGAGGTCGTTCCACATGCCGTTGCGATAGACATCGTACCCGTTGAAAGGGCTGTCAATCCAAATATCGGTGGTTTCAAAGGTATTGCCAGGTGCTTCGCGCCATGGACGAATGGCTACGTCTGGTTCATTAACTGCTGGGCCAAACGAGACGCGTACGCAGTAGATCTCGGCATCGCTGATGCCACTCTGGGCATTTGACTGGACTGTCAAGTAGACGTTGTCGCCAATTAAGACGTTACTATCGCCTTTTTTAAATAAGTTCCAATCACCACTTTTGGGGATGACCGTAACCCACGGGAGCTGATTGCCATCGGCGTCATTCCCTGGACTTTCGTTGACGCGTTCAACGAGAATGCCTTCGTCAGGGATACCAACGCGATTCCAACTGAGTTCATCCCCGAGAATGCGATGGCGTGCTGATATCAAGTAGTAGCGTGAACCGGTTATCTTGACGCGAATCACTTGTGGGCGTGCATCAGGGACGTGTTCAAGGATACGAAGACAGGTGCGATCGGTGGTTTTGCCATCGCTGATGTCGATGTATTGTGCGTCGGGGAGCCATCCAGGGAAATCCTGGTCATCTTGTTTGGCAAATGCGCCGATCTGTCCTGGATAACTCGCATCGAGGAGTTCATATCTATTTGCATAAAAGCTTGGATGGCGTACATCGCCTTGTTGCAACGCATGCGCCATTTCATGACCAAGGCGACCAAATGTTACGCCATCGCCCTCGACTGGATTTTCGGTGATGTTGACACAGCCATATACGGTGTTACCTCCTACACCGGGTAATGCGGTGGTATTTGTATTGCAACGGCCACCGACGCCACGATACATGCGCGTGGCACTGGTTTCGTTGAAGATTACGACAATGCCCACATAATCGTTGAAATCATAGCCGCTGGGAATGGCATTGACGGCATCACTGTAGATGCGTTGTGTTTTGTTGGTTTCGCTGAGACCATCGCCACACGGCAAACTCATATCGCCGGATTCGCCGATGACGGCACCACTTGCATCGACGCTTTTACAGTCGTTGATGTAGTAACTGCGACTTTTGGGGAGTTGATAGAGGTTGGTGATGTCCCATGCGAGGGTGACTTTGCCGTAGGTGGTATCAGTGAAGAGTTGCTTGAGCGGCTTCATGATATCTTCTTCGACGCTGCGGGTGAGTCCGGTTACGCCTTCGTCGGCCAAGTCTTTGGCGTAGTAGCTCGTGGCTGCTTGGTCTTGCGCATAGACGCGCATAACGAGGTATTTTTTTGTGCCGACTACGTTTGCGCGAGGTTCAACGAAACGACCTCGTGTGTTTAGCCACTGATCCATGCCCGCGACTGGGGCATCGGGTGAGCTTTGTCCGAGATTCACTACCATCGGGGTGTCGTTGGGATTGTGCCATTCGCTACCGACGGCATGTGCAGCCATGTCTGTTTCAATGGTGTCAAGTTTGCGGACGAGTGGATGGCTTTCTACCGCACGTTGAGGCGCGAGCCAAGTTGGGGCGAATAAGCCAACGATTATTGCCCATAACAGCCAAATACGCATTACACCTTGGGTACTGTGAGATAGTTTCATTGTAGGCCTCTTCACATGTGTGGTAGCTAATGCAACAATTCTATGAAATATTTGACGATGTGTAAATAGGTTTTTATATATTCATACAAAAGTATGATGCAGTATTATGTGACGCACATTGAACAATGACGTTTTATGCACTGTAAAAGTGGTTACAGAAAGCCACAGGGCATTATGCATAGTACCCTGTGGCATGGAACCTGTATGGATGTATTTATCGTGGAAAGACGTCACCTACGGCATCATTGAATGTTGATTGGAATGACCAAATTACCAGGCCTGCCCCACCGCTTTCACGGATAAGCTCGCGCGCAAGCTTGAGGTCCGCATGGTGTTGTGCCAGTGAGCGAGTGGCCTCGCTCCCAGCGGTGACAAAGCCTATTTCGGTGACAACGACCGGCTTGTTCTGTCCGAGTGCCTTGAGCTCTTGGAGTGAACGGTAGAGGTCACGCGTAAAGCCTTTGCCGTAGTACCAGTGTGCTTTGTAGCGTCCACTATCATACGGCGAGTCGTCGTAGTAGTGGAACGTGTAGAAGTCGACCATGTCGGCGACGCGGAGTGATGCCTCACGTGGCTCGAAGTGGCTTTTTGCAAACGCAAGGCCGGTAGTG
>VGPG01000146.1 GCA_016875555.1 Chloroflexota bacterium
CAGGTCGAATATCATAATGGGCAGTTGCAGTATGAATTTATGGTATGGCGAGGCACGCAAACCGATCCATCACCATGGTCACCAGAATCAATCGGGCGGCCACGCTTGTTGCGGCGTACCACTTCACCTGCACGCTTTCGCTCAGATGGCGTTACAATAACAACATGGAAGCAAGGAGGAGATTAGTCATGAAGTCTTTATTTCGTCTGTTGGGGTTGCTAGTCATTGCGGGTATCGCACTAGTCGTCTATCGTGCATTGCGCCAAGAGAGCTCAGCACCAACCTCATCAAATACCCCGGCTACCGGTAAACTGTCGATTAGCCCTGATTTGATGGCGATTTTGGTCGATCCCGGTGATAAGGGGCCAATCGAATTGATGAGCGATGCTGAAGGCCGCGAGTGGTTGGTCAATCGACGCAACGGCTTCCGCTACCCCGTAGAAAACGGCATCCCGGTGATGTTGATTAGCGAGGGTGAGAAGCATCGTGACGAGTCGTTGATTACCGGGTAATTAACACCAAACCGCAGGGGCACGGCCATGGCCGTGCCCCTGCGGTTTTTATTTGGCGAGACCCCGTGTCACCAAGTATTGCCAACTCTCGGTGATATCACGATGGTTGCGTAACTCAAGAATTAGGCGGGGGTGATGTGGTAGTGCCTGTAATTCGGCAAAAATAGCAGCGAAGTTTATATCACCAAGCCCGAGACGGTGATGCCAGTCATAACTACCATCGGTGTCTTGAAGATGAACATGGCGCAAGATGTCGCCGTTTTGTCGTATCCACTCTGGGATGGTTGCTCCACCACGCGTCATGCCAATTCGCACATGTCCCACATCAATACTTTGTTGTACCCAGGGTGAGTCGAACGAGACGATGAAATCCCGCAATATGCGGGGGTGCAAATCCTGAATGGTCTCAATGACCAGTGTGCAGCCAATGTGACTGGCCAGCGTTATGACAGGTGCGAGGGTTGCATGTGCATGCTCAACGGTATTGAGAAATGATTTGGGCTGTACCGCACTGAAGCCCGTGCCAAAGTTCATAAACGGACTGTGGACGACCATTTGCTTGGCACCGATTTGGCCGGCAAACTCAAGACCCTGCAAGAGTCTGCGTTGGACGACCTGCTGGATGGCAGGGTCACTACAACCAATGTCGAGGCCAACAAATGGCCCGTGGATGCCTAATCGCCCGGTGTATCCGTCAAGAAGTGAGCGAATCTGCTGTGTTCGCTCTCGCCAGTTGCCGTCGAGGCAGTGTGGATTGGTGGCATCCTGTATTTCAAGGTCGCGCTGATCGGCAAGTATCCAATCAAGATACTCGACCAACATGGTGCTGGGGAGCGCAGCGCCAACCGTCGGAAGTGTGTGCATAGTGCCCTCACAGTACATCAACGAACCACTCACCACTCTACTATGCCAACTCTGTGTTAACGAATCACGATAATTTGATGAACGGGAGTTTAGCGCTTTGGCGTTAGTGATGAACGGGAGAGTGCAAGCAGACCTAACATGCTGGCACCGGCAGCAACAGCGGTAACCAGCGTCATCTGGCCGGTGGTGTATAGCCATTCGCTACCTAATGATGAGAAGATGCGGCCAAATCCGATAGTGGCAGATACCATGGCCATCATCGTCCCGCGTGCCTGCGGTAATGCCTCACTTAACAATGGAAACGATGCAACAATTGCATATTCAATCATAAAGTAAAAGATGAATAGAACGATGACGGTGCTTATCCAACTACTGTCGAAAATTGGCATGAGCAACAGACAAATGCTGGTAATCGTGAATGATGCGAGGACAGAACGCCGCTTGCCAATGCGATCAGAGAACGCAACTACAGCTAGTGAACCCGCTAATTCGGCAATACCAATCAACACAAATAAATTGCCGAGCATGCTCTCGTCGGCATTCAGCACGTCTTTGAGCCAGGTACTTTGGGTCACAAAGAACAAGTCATTGCCACCAAGTGTCAAGAATGGGAAGAGTAGGAGAAGCCACAACGTGGGCATCTTGAGCGTTTCCCATGACATACCAGACGTGGGTGATGAGGTAGATTGGCGCGCATGGTGTTCGGGGAGCTGATACACACTCATCAATCCGAAGGCCCCGACACCTGCAAGAATGGCGTAGGCCCAGCTGATGTTGTCTTGCATGTCAATCAGATACATCAACGGTGCAACCCCTACAATCGCAGAAATGGCCCACGCAGTCTCAAATATGCCCAACATGCGTCCTCGTTGTTCATAAGGACTACGTGCGCTGAGATAACTTTGTGCGGATGGCAAATAGAGTGCCGTTGCTAGTCCAATCAACAAGTACCCCAACTGAAACAGCCAGAATACGGTAGTGAAACTGCATAGCAACGCACCTACAATAAAGGTGCTCAATCCCCCTAACATTACCTTGCGTTCGCCAAAACGGTCGGCAAGGGTGCCACCAATCGGTGATGCGAGAGATGCCGCGGTTTGTAACGCGACGAGCGTTGCTACTTGTTGCAACGATACCTCGAAACGTGTGCTTAAAAACGGCAGTAATGGATAGACAATCCGAAACGCGGTAGTTGATGCAAGCCGGCCACTCGTGACCACAAATAGGTCAAGCGGGCGCAATGGTGGTACTTGTGACACAAAAGCTCCTTGGTATAACGAGCGTACCCTACGTTCGTGTACTACGTATGTCTTCGCGATGCGCGAGTTCGTGAGCAATCAGGTATGCATTAAATCGTGATAGAGGCACATCGACCGCCCCTTACAAGACATAACAATGGTTTTGTCCGTTTGGGGGCGCATGAGCGTACGCCAACGACTACCGCACAACTGGACTACTCGTCAACGACACAATCATGAGTATTATGCATTATCGCTAAATTGTAGCATTAATGGAGTTGGCATGCGTTGTGGCATCTCCTGTGGTTGTAGGAACGGCAGACAGAACGGCTCCAACTGTGTGGACAGTGACTTGGTTTCACCTGCGCTGTGCCTCTCAATGGATGCGATGAGCGGTGGTATGATACTTACATCACGTGCGAAAGAGAGGAAATGCCATGATGGGGATTGAAATGATTCTGACCGATATTTTACCAATCGTCATCGGTGTGGTGGCGATTTGGATTGTCTTCAAAATCATCACTGGGGTATTTCGGATTGTTCTTACGCTAGCCATTCTAGCAGCGGTTGCATATGTGTTTATGGGGAGCTTGTGATACAACAACTTCGACAGGTACGTGCCACACGATACATTATGCCGCTGCGTGAGGGTGGTTCATTACCCGGTCTCGTAGAGGCTGATGATGATGGGATGTACGTAGTAAAATTCCGCGGTGCTGGTCAGGGAAGTGGGGCGCTCGTTGCGGAGATTGTCGCCGGTGAAATCGCACGATTACTCGGTTTGCCCGTCCCGGAACTCGTATTTATAGATATTGACCCTCTTCTTGGTCGCTCAGAGCCTGACGGTGAGGTGCAGGCGCTCATCCATCATAGTGCGGGTCAAAACATCGCCTGCGATTTTTTGCCGGGCGCATTGCCGTTTGATGGTGCCATGTCTGGCGAAATTGATCCGTTGCTTGCGTCAAAAGTCGTTTGGTTTGATGCGTTTGTGACCAATATTGATCGTACCGCACGTAACACCAACATGCTCTGGTGGCATCGTCAATTACACATGATTGATCATGGAGCATCGTTGTTTGTGATGCATGCATGGGATGGGTACGAGTCACGGATTCGTTCTCCGTTTAGTGCCATCAAAGATCATGTGTTATTGCGCAGCGCAACGCAGATTGCGGTAATTGATGCTGACATGGCAGCCATGCTTACACCTGAACGCCTCTCCCAAATTTGCCAGCTTGTTCCAGAGGCATGGTGGCCATTGGGGCAGCGTTGGCAGCACGCCGAGCAAGCACAATCCGCGTTACTTGCATATTTGACGGGTCGCTTGACTGCACCACGACCCTTTGTTGATGAGGTGTTGCGTGCTCGCACGTCATTCGTATGATTATGCGCTCATCAAATTCACGCCACGTTTAGAACGTGGCGAGACGATGAATGTGGGTGTTGTACTCTACTGCCGTACCAAGCGGTTTTTGGCGGCGCCAACATATCTTGATGAACACAAAGCGCGTGTAATTGATCCAACCTGTGATCTTCGCGACATCCACGCACAATTAGCGTTATTTAGTGCGGTGGCAACTGGTGATGCGCATGCGGCTCCGATTGCACTGTTGCCACAGCCCGAACGCTTTCATTGGCTAGTTGCACCGCGAAGTACCATCATCTATGCGTCGTCTGTGCATTGTGGTGTTACTGACGACCCGGCACACCAACTACGTCTGCTAATGGATCGTCTCGTCAAATAACAGTCCTGCAACGAACGCACGTTGCCGTTCGTTGCAGGACTGTTTAACGAGTGGATCGGTTTATTGATTGGCGAGCTTACGCAACGCATCGGGATGGCGTTGTAGTTTGAGAAATGCCTCAATCGCCGCATCAACACCGTCTTTGCCGGCGCGGAAGATGCCTTCGTCAAGGTAAATTTGTTGTTGCTGTGCGGCGCGTTCTGCCACCGGGAACGACCATTTTCGTGGGTCGAGTTGTTCGGCGTAATGAACGGCCACAGGCAATCGCGATAGATGTGGCTGGAAGAGTGGGTATTTGCTCATCGCGTCATAACCGACCCAGCATCCCACGCCTTCGGCATCGAGCGCATCGCACACCACATCGTTGTTTACGCCGCCAAAAGCCTCTGGTTCCATGGCCACAATGAAGCGATAGAACGAGAGTCGGGTAATCCGTTCATCGATGTGCATGCCGCGCAATCCTGGCACTTCTTTGAGGCGTTGCATGAAGTAACGTGCGTTGACGGCGCGTTCATCCATTTGGGCGATGAACTTTGCAAGTTGGCTGTTGAGCAACGCCGCATGGAGTTCGCCGAGCCGATAGTTACAGCCGAAGTTGTAATCTACGCCTGCGTCATCTTTGGGGCGCCCACAATCAATGATCGAATGGGCTTTTCGCGCGAGTGCTTCATTATCGGTCAGTAGTGTGCCACCCTCACCTGCCGTGAGGATCTTTGAACTTTGGTGGCTGAATGAGCCAAATGTGCCGATACACCCAACGCCTTGTCCGCGCCACATTTTGCCGGGACTATGCGCACAGTCCTCGATGACGTGTAGATCATGGCGTTTTGCGATGGCCATAATGGCATCCATGTCACACACGATTTGGCCGGTATGCACGGCGATGATTGCGCGTGTGCGCGGTGTAATTGCGGCTTCGACAGCCTCGGCGTCAATGCCCCAACTCCGCGGTTCGACGTCCACGACAACCGGTAATGCGCCTGCGGCCATGGGTGCGTATGCGGTCGCCGCAAAGGTAAGCGCGGGTACGATGACTTCGTCGCCCCAGCCTATTCCCAGGGCTTTGAGCGCAACTTCCATGGTCACGGTGCCGTTGACCATCAAAATGCCGTGCTTGCTCCCTTGGAACTTGGCAAAGTCAGCACAAAATCGTGCATTGTATGGTCCTGGTTCGGGGTATCCCCCCCAACGGCCGCTTCGCAGTGCTTCGAGCACAATTGCTTCATCATCGGCATCGCACACGGGCCACGTCGGGTACTCTTGAGGGCGTACAGCAGTACCGCCAGCAATTGCGAGTTTTTCGGACATCATCGTCTCCTTTGTTGTGGAAATCGGTGGTATGTGTGACCGAATGAACCCTGGATAATTTGGAATTGGTGAGGTCTACGGTTGACGAACGGTCAAGATGATTTCTTGACTAGTGGGGATGAGAGACCCAACCGGAGGATTGGTGTTTGCAACGTATCCGGGTTGTATCGTATCACATACACTTCCAAGTGTATCACAGTTTTGATAATCGCTACTTGCCACGATGATTTGGGCTGCAGTCATCAATTTCACGGCATCTTGTTCGCTGCTGCCAATGACATTGGGTACACGTCGATTATTCCCAATGCTCGAGAAGACACGAATCGTGTCGCCCGCTTGCAGTTGGGTGTATGCTGGTGGGTCAGTGCGAATAATCGTATCCACGGCCACATCCGGGTTGGTCTCTTCGACTACGATGACGCGCAATTTGAGCGCTTCGAGTATCTGTCGACCATCGTTCGTGTTTTTGCCGATGATGTCTGCAGGCACACTGGGGAGATTTGGCCCCATGCTCAACACGTAGTAGACGGTGTTGTCGTCAGGGAGTGCCGCACCTGCTACCGGTCGCTGACTCATGACCAAACCGGCGTTCACGCTGTCCGAGTATTGACTTGGCTCAGGGACCGCATTTAATCCTTCTTCACGTAACAACGACAATGCATTTTGTTCATTCTGGTTCAGAATGTCGGGGACACCTGCGGACATTGGCATATTCACAATCGCCGTTGGTGTGGCCACGGTGGTTGCTTCGTTCGTGTCGTTGGTGGGCTGCGTAATCGTGCCTGAATCAGGCACTCCCGGTGAAGCAAACTGACTGAATGGGTCAACCACAAACAAATACGCAACCGCAATCACTAAGGTGAGGAGCAGGAGCAGAATGATGAATCCACCAAACTCGCGACCATCGCGTGACGGTAACGGCGTCGTTGGTGACCGCAATGGGGGCAAATTACGCATCCCGTTTGAAATAGATGTCGACGTACGTGGCACGTTGGTACCGCGATATGGTGGTTGATGCGCCGTATCACGCACCTCGGATTCTTCTTGGGCACGCAACAGATTGGCAAACTCGCGCGCAGTTGCTGGTCGTTCGGCAGGGTTTTTTGAGAGTGCACGCATCACCAGTTGCTCGAGCGTAGTTGAGACATTCGGATTGTGGCGTCGGATTGGTGGTGGTTTTGAACCGACGTGTTGAAGTGCAACTGCAACTGCCGTATCACCGGTGAACGGGAGTTGCCCGGTCAACGATTCGTAGATGGTGACACCGAGTGCGTAGATGTCTGATTGAGCAGTGGCTGGTTGCCCACGTGCTT
>VGPG01000147.1 GCA_016875555.1 Chloroflexota bacterium
TAGTGAGCGCGTGGATTAGCTCGCCCACCAATTCTGAAGTAGGCAATCTCACCAGCGTCATTGCGCACAAAGTCGCCGATTTCACCTTTGCGTGGCTCGTCCAACGAAACGAATTTGTCGGGACCAATGAATGCCAGTCGGACGGGGGCAACCGGTGGCCCTGCGGGTGTTTCTGGCTTTGGAAAGCCTGATTTGGGATTCTCTTGTGCAACTAGATGCCCGTTTTGTGCTGTCACCTCGAACGACCACAACGCATATTCGTAACGCCCCACATACGGTTGTAAATCTTCATCACTCATGTAGATTGTCTCAGGAGTGACACTCGTCGTGCCCAAGAAAAGATCGAGGGCGCGCGTCACGGCTGCGTCGCCAATGATACTACCCTCATCGCTATTGGTCAGGACTGCAATGGCAAACTGTTTGTCGGGAATGAAGCGGAATGTCGCCTTCTGACCTTTGGTGGCACCGCCATGACCGTAGCTGCTGAAACTGTCATGGTGGCGTATAAACCATGTCAGTCCCATATCGCCACGTCCTCCCGCACTCGTTTGCACGGCGCGCATCTGCAGTAACGTAGAACGGTCAATGATGCCTTGACCGTCACCACAATGAAATTGTGCGTAGCGGATAAGGTCAGTCACCGTGCTGATCACACCACCCACTGCATTTGCGGCTCGACCAATTGCCCAAGGGACTGCGACGCGCGGCTCACCATCCCACTTTTGATGGCCCACGGCAAATCGTTTGGTCAGCAGTGTGTCATCTGGATAGAAAAAACTCTGATGCATACCGATTGGTCGCAACAACATCGTATGCGCTGCGTGTTCATACGACATTTTTGTCAGGACTTCGATGATGCGTCCGGCTATATTGAATCCTGCATTGTTATATGACCACACCTGCCCAAGTGGCGTGATTTGTGGCAGCCGAATCAAGCTTTTGACCATTTTGTCGAGTGCATCGTTGCCGTTGCCGTAATCATTAAAGTAGTCGCCCATCCATCCACCGAGGTGCGTTAACAAATGACGCGTCGTTACTTGCTCAGAAACGATTGGATCGGCAAGTTTCAAACTGGGAATGATGGTGCGGACTGGTGTATCAAGATCAAGCTTACCGGCTTCAACTAGTTGCATAATCAACGTGGCGGTTATCGTCTTGCTAATCGATCCTATCTGAAAGAGCGTATCCGCAGTGACTGGCAATGGGTGATCAACATTCGTTACGCCAAAACCTGCGCTATGTACATCATCACCGTGCAACACTGCAACGCTTACACCGGGCACATTGAGTCGCTTCATGTCGGTGACAATCTGACTGCACAATGCATGGAAGCGTTTGTGCTTGATTTTTTTGAGGGCACTTGAACGATTCATCGAGATTCTCCTCCTGTTAACATATGACGTTATAGACAGTATGCACTATGAATGTTAAATCCCAAAGCACGGTGGCAAAATTCCTCACGCATGACACATTGGTCACTGCGGTTGTGAACAACATGAAGAACTGACAGTGGTATACTGAAACTGACAGTGTATCGCATTCAGTGACGGAGAAACGCAATGGCACGTATTCCAGTTGCAGTTCAGTTGTATTCAGTGCGCGAAGATGCCAAAAAGGATTTGGCTGGTGTGCTTAAGTCCATTGCTAAGATGGGATATGATGGCGTGGAGTTTGCCGGTTTTTATGGGCACGATGCAAAGTCAGTTTGTGCCATGCTCGATGAGTACGGCCTCAAAGCCGAAGGTGCGCATGTTGGTATTGAGACGCTCGTTGGCGACGAGTTGCAGCGCTCCATAGAGTTCCATGCCACCATCGGCAACAAGTACCTGATTGTACCCGGCCTCAACGAAAACTACACCTCCTCCCGTGCGGGCTGGTTACGCGCTGCAACGACGCTCAACGATGTCGCTAAAAAGTTGAAACCACACGGTATGTTCACGGGGTATCACAACCATTGGATCGAATTCAAACAGCTTGAAGGTGAATTGCCCTGGGACACCTTCTTCGGTAATACCGACACCGATGTCATCATGCAATTCGATACCGGCAATGCGTTGGTTGGCGGTGCAGATGCGGCGCCGTTCATTGAGCGCTATCCCGGACGTGCCTTGAGTGTGCACCTCAAGGAGCATTCTGAATCAAATCCCAAAGCCTTGATTGGTGAAGGTGATGTGCCATGGCAAGAAGTCCTCGGTTTGTGTGAGCGCATAGGTGGCACGAAGTGGTATGTGATTGAGCAGGAGAGCTACGCATACCCTCCGATGGAGTGCATTGACCTGTGTCTCAAGAATCTGCGAGCCATGGGTCGCTAACTCAATTCGTGTGTTGTGTCATGGCTTCGGCTATGACACTTTTTTTGTATACTGCATATGTGTCAGCTGTGTCGTCTCAGTATAAAGGAACGAAATGCCATCGGTAACCACGTACCAAGAAGCACTCGATTATCTCTATCGATTCATCTACGAGTCCAAACAGCGACCACACCCATCGCTCAATTTAACGCGCACGAATCAGCTACTTGATGCATTCGATAATCCACATCTTCAGTTTGATAGTGTTGTCGTTGCGGGCACCAAAGGAAAAGGGTCTACGTCCGCTATGATTGCGAATATCGCACGACATGCTGGATTTCGCGTTGGGTTATGGACATCGCCGCATCTTCACTCCTTTCGCGAACGCATCCAAGTGAACGGCGAGATGATTAGCCAAGCGTCGTTGATTGACTACGTAAATCGGATCGCGCCAGTGGTGGATGAAATTGACCCAGATGCCGGATTTCCGGCCACCTTTGCCATTAGTTTTGCCATTGCAATGCGCTATTTTGCCGATTGTGAAGTGGACTTAGTGGTTGCTGAGGTGGGATTAGGTGGACGCTTCGACAGCGCAAACGTGCTTACGCCGATTCTCTCCGTCATCACGTCGATTAGTTACGATCATATGGACCTTCTCGGTACTACGATTGACGAAATCGCCATGCAAAAGGGTGGCATCGCCAAAGCGAATGTGCCGATGATTGTTGCACCACAACCATACGCCGCACTTGTGACAGTAGCTGCATGTGCCGCCGAAGCAGGTGCGCCCGTCATCGTGGTCGATGATCCTGGTTCTGGCGGTATACGTGGGTATGATGATGCAGATGATCGTGTCAGAGGCCCAATTCCCGAAATCTACGATCCGTATGACAGTTATCTTGGTTCACATCAATCGCGACTCAACGGTGAATTCCAATCCGAAAATACGCGTTTGGCAATCGCCGCGGTGTTGATGATGCAGAAACATGGCCTCGTTATTTCTGATGAGGCAATCGTAGCCGGAATCTCCACAGTGGAGTGGCCAGGACGCTTCGAGTTAAGCACTGTTGGCCGGGTACCGGTGCTCTTTGATGGCGCGCACAACGTAGATTCTGCACATCGGTTAGTAGCTTCAATTCGTCAGCAGTTTGCGGGTCGACCAATCACCATGATAATTGGTTGCTCGAAGGACAAAGAAGTTGAAAAAATGGTCCCGGTGATGGCGTCCATCGCCGACCAAGTCATCGTGACTGCGTCGCGTCATCCACGCGCATGGCGTGATCTTGGCGCATTACGCGATATTGTGGTGCATCAACGTCCAGATATTCAAGTGGTCGGGATTGACGACCCAAGTGATGCACTCAAATTCGCATTGCACCATGCAGTTGCCGATGAAATCATCGTTATAACCGGTTCGCTATTTGTGGTCGCTGCAGGCCGTGAGGCACTTGGTATCGCCAAAGAGGTTGATTAATCTCTTCGTTTGCGTGATTTCAACCCCTGTTGGTATAATACCTTGCATATGTTTGTTATCCCTGACGGGATGTTGAGGAGTTGTATGGCAACCACATCAGATTTGCGCACGAATCTAATCATTCGTTGGAATGGTCAGTTACATCGCGTTACCGAGTTTCACCATCATGCACCAGGCAATTGGCGCGCCATGGTTATCATGAAGCTCAAAAACATCCAGTCTGGCAAAAGCATTGAAGAGCGTGTACGCGCCGGTGAAGACATCGACATTGTGCGCGTCGATAAGCGAAACATGCAGTACCTCTACCGCGAGGGTGATAACTTTGTGTTCATGGACAACGAGTCGTTCGAGCAAATTGAACTGACCGAAGACACCATCGGCGATGGCGCAAAGTTCCTCAAGGATGGCATGGAGTGTGAAATCCTCTTCTACGATGAGAACAAAATTCTCGGTGTGGAAATTCCCATTTTCGTTGAGCTTGTGGTGACCGAGTCGACTACTGCACTTCGTGGTGACACAGCCACCAACGTCAATAAGCAGGTAACGCTTGAGACGGGCGCACGAATAACCGTCCCCGCATTCATCAACGAAGGCGATATTTTGCGCATCGATACTCGCACCGGTGCGTACATGGATCGCGTTAAGTAAGTCCCTTCACGTACCACACCACGGCAGTATGCTGCCGTGGTGTGGTTTTTTCGTATAATAGCACCATGACGACTGTAGTTACCCCGCATCAGATGCGCCAACTCGAGGACGACTTTTTGCGCACCGCTCAAGCAAACGATGTGCTCATTCGTCGTGCCGCAACTGCAATGGTCGCATACATTGCAGATCACTGGCCGCAACCAGGACATCTGCTTGTGTGTGCTGGCCCTGGTAACAATGGCGCCGATGCGCTTGCCATGATTCCAGCCCTGGTTTCACTTGGCTGGCACGTCGAATTGCTTGTTTGGCGCAGAGCACACGATTCATGGGTTGAACAAGCGCGTCGCTCAGGCGCCGTAATCTACGATCAAACGTCGTTGAAAATGGTCAACCCAACCGTATCAATCATCATTGATGGATTACTCGGTATCGGAGTGAATCGCCCTATTCAGACTGATTTATGGGACATCATTGACATGATGAATCAGCGACATGCATCAACCACGTGTATTTCTGTGGATGTGCCAAGTGGATGTAATGCGTCTACCGGTGCAACCTGGGGGATTAGTGTTCGCGCCGATCGAACACTGTCAACCGGTCCCATAAAATCTGGCCTGCTTCATACACCCGCACTCCTACATGCAGGAACGATCATCGCGCTCGATATTGGGCTACCGCTCCACGAAATTACGACGCATCTGCTGACTCAACGGACTGTGCAACCGCTGTTACCACCACGCCCGCTTGATTCGTACAAAGGCACGTTTGGCACACTCTGTGTGTGGGCCGGCAGCGATGCGTATCCTGGTGCGGCCGTACTCGCTACCACCGCTGCAGCACGCAGTGGAGCTGGCGTTGTGAGTATTGCAACAACGCGTGCCAATGTGCCACTCGTGTGGCGCCAACCCGAAATTACGCTTACGCTCCTCGATGATCACCCGTTGACCGCATTGTCAGCTGAGCATTTTGACGCATACGTGATTGGCCCTGGTTTAGGTCGAAGTGTAGAGACGCACGCATTGCTAACCACGTTCATCAACAAACTCCATCTCAGAGATCGTCCGTGTGTGCTTGATGCGGATGCGCTGACCCTCCTTGCTCGTCATCCGACATGGTACAATTTGATTTCGCCACGACGAGCAGTACTCACGCCGCATCGTGGTGAATTGACGCGACTCTGCGGTGGGACACTCCCTGATCAGCCGCCCCTAGAGTTAGCGCGTGAATGCGCAACACAGTGGCAACAAACTCTGGTGATGAAAGGCAGCACAACCATAATCGCGTCGCCCGATGGGCGTGCGTTCATATGGCCTCACCCGAATCCTGTCCTGGCAACCGCAGGCAGCGGAGATGTGCTGGCGGGAATCATAGGAGCGATGCTTGCGCAAGGCGCCGAACCTTTCAACGCTGCATCCATTGGTGTCTATCTGCAGGGCACAATCGCTGCGTCAATTGCTCAGACACATGGCGTGACTGGCATCCTTGCCGGTGATCTTGTATCCACATTGCCACACGCAATTCATTCACTTCGCACCGCAATAGAATGACGAGATGATTCCATGCCGATTTATGAATATCAATGTCAATCGTGCAACGGCCGTTTTCAGAAACTCGTGCGCGGATTCCATGATCCCGAAGGGCTAGCGTGCCCGCGATGTGCATCATTACTCCTCAAACGACTCATGTCGCAGGTCGCACAGTTGCACACCGATCAGGCCAAAGCCGAGCTACTTGGGGATGACCGCATCTTAGCAGGACTTGACGAGAATGACCCACGGTCAGTGGCGAAATGGGCGAAACAACTCGGTCAGTCTATCGGTGAAGATGCCGGTTCGGACTGGAACGAAATGGTTGATCAGATGATCGACGAAGAACTCGGGAATTCCTCCAAAGCCGATTCATCTTCCAAATCAGACGATTTAGGTTGGGGCTAACTCGCATCAGAAAGCATGCACATGCCAGATTTTCGCTTTACGTCGGTCATCAATCCTGAAGAATTCGAAGTGCGTCTCAAGAATGTTCCGCAGTCACCTGGTGTGTATATCTGGAAGGATCTTAGCGCCGGTGTGCTGTACGTGGGTAAGTCAAAAAGCCTGCGCGACCGCATGCGTTCCTACTTTAATATTGCGCAACTTAGTGGCAAAAACCGACGCATGGTCGCAAAAATCGCAGATTTTGAAATCATCACGACAAATAGTGAGCTTGAAGCGCTACTGCTTGAGATGAATCTCATAAAAAAACATCGACCTCGTTACAACGTACTCCTCAAGGATGACCGCAGTTACCCCTATATCAAAGTTACCGTCCAAGAATCTTGGCCACGCATCCTAACCACACGTACTGTACTGAACGATGGCGCACGCTACTTTGGGCCATATGCGCAGGCTGGGTCTGTGCGCCGCATGTTGGGTGAACTCAACCGTCTCTTTGCCTTTCGTCCTCCATTTGATTGTGGTGATGACCGCTTTCGGAGACATCAACGCATGGGGAAGCCATGTTTGTACTATGACATGCGCCGTTGTTTGGGGCCGTGTGTCCCCGCGTTGGTTGATCACCGCGAGTAAG
>VGPG01000148.1 GCA_016875555.1 Chloroflexota bacterium
ATACGATTTTGCACATGTTCGCCGGTAGCCACACCTATCGGCGCGACTGCGCGAGCGATTGATGCATGGCCCAACACATCATCGGGACTGGTGGGTTCTTCGATCCATAATGGATTGTATGGCCGTAGATGTTCCATCCACGCCACCGCTCGCGCCACATCCCAAACTTGATTTGCGTCAACCATCAGGTAGCGATTGGGGCCAATGACTTCGCGGATGAGCGCCGCCCGACGCACGTCGGCTTCAACACTTATCCCAACCTTCATTTTGATGTGGGTAAATCCCGACGCAATGGCCTCGTGACACAGTTGACGCACTTTGTCATCGCTGTAGCCAATCCAGCCCGCAGAAGTTGTGTATGCAGGATATCCCTGAGCCTCCATGGTTGCAATACGGGCAGCTTTGTGCGGTGCTGAGGCCTCCAATATGCGCCGTGCTTCATCTGGCGTTATGGCATCGGTGATATACCGGAATGGTATACAACGGACGAGTTCATCCGGAGTCATGTCAGCTAAGAGTCGCCAGAGTGGTTTACCCACAGATTTGGCATAGAGATCCCACACAGCGTTGACTACTGCCGCCACTGCCAGATGCACTACACCCTTTTCGGGGCCAACCCACCGTAATTGACTATCGGCCACCATCTCATACCAAAATGCCCCTAAATCAGCCGTAATTTCGGACAAATGACGCCCAACCAAGCGGTTGGCTAACGTTTGAGCCGCATCAACGCACAAATCATTACCACGGCCGATTGTGAACGTCAAACCGTGACCTGTCACTGGAGTATCTGTCGACAAAATAACATACGCTGCTGAATAGTCAGGATCACGATTCATGGCATCGGAACCATCGAGATGAAGTGATGTCGGAAAACGAATATCATGCACGGTAGCTGACTGAATGACCATCTTGTACTCCTCAAAAGCCGCTAATTATATTGTATCTGACTACACACCATCTCGTCGATGCGTTGATGTATGGGTAGCATCATGCACACACACATCACCCTCAAATGCCTGTATCCTATTAGAAAGATAGAAATGCTCGCGGTCACACCACAACTCGCTGTGCGTCACGACAAGTGTCTGCCACGCATCGCGCCCAATTGCGATACGGTGTTCACACACACTGCGTGCACTGAGCGGTTCACCTTCACGGATGAAGTAGCGATCAGCTGAAATATGGTCGTAGGTAAGACCATCAGGCATCCGAAATGCCCCATGATCGTTCTCATCATGAAGTTCCCACAGCTGTGTCACCTGGTCGAAGCGTTCATATCGCGCCCGCTGGTCAGGACGCACTTCGACGATGTGCGATGAATCAGTACCTGCCGGTGCCGCAAAATCCCCTGCATATTGGTCGGACACTTGCGGCTCACGCATGGGCAAATAAAGCGCTGAAGCAGTTAGATCCAGTGTCAACGTTGCGAGTTCAGGTGACGGCCACGCATGCGGCCAATATGCCGGTGCAATTGCAACGCGCCAGCGATGCCCTGGCGCTAAGTGATGTCCCACGGCGTTCAAGGTGATGGTGACATCGTCGAACACGTCAGGCGTCATCGGGGTGACGCGATCGTGACCATACCGATGTGTCAGGTTGAGCAAACCGCGGCTTATCAACAATGATGCACCATCTGGTGCAACATCGCACAATCGCACTACGACTAATGCGTGCGGTTTATCGCTGGCGATGCGTAGTGTGACTTTCGGAAATCCAAGGAGATCCACGGCCTGATCAACGACCGGTCCATCAACGCACCAGCTCCGCCCATCCTCTGCACGTTGATCTGGCGGATAGTCGCCCGGTATGGCGTATGAACACCACATCCCACTATCGGCTCCACTGCGTAATGTGGTGCCAATCCGCACAGGGGTGTGGGCAGGATTCGTGGTGAATAGAGTTCGTTGCATTGTCACCGAGGGTGCTGGCCAGTCGACATCTGCAACCCATCGCCCAGCGCGTGCCTGATACCAGGTTGCTGGGGTCATATACGTTTGGAGATAACTGGTGAGCATGGGACCATCCATGATGCCGTTTTGATCGCCGTTGAGCCAGTACTTCCACCAGCGAATCGCCTCCGCTTGAAATCCGATGGCCGGACCAGGTGACCCCGCCTCCGGGTATTTGTGCGCCCACGGGCCAATTAACCCTTTGCGTGGGGCCGAAAGTCCATCAAGCAAGCGCATCACGGCGTTGGTGTAGCCGTCAGCCCAACCACCTACGGCATACACGGCACAGGTAATTTGACTGAAATCCTCGCACACCGATCCCTGTTGCCAATACGCGTCACGGCGTTGATGCGACAACCAGGTTTCACTATAGCGTGGTGATTCACTGATGCGTCCCAACCATTCTTCGCGCCATTGTGGCCCAACCATGGCAGGATCGGGTGGTCGACTGTTGTACGCCAACATCACCGAGGCCCACGGTAACATGTCAACGGCCAGCAAGCACCCACCCATGAAATGCACGTCATCTGCATATCGGTCATCAGTCGAACAGACGGTGATGATGGCTTTGAGCGCAGGTGGACGACGTGCTGCTACTTGGAGTGCATTAAACCCACCCCACGAGATGCCAAACATACCCACATTTCCGTTGCACCAGGGTTGAGCCGCTAACCAGGCGATGACTTCACACGCATCGAGTTGTTCTTGGGGCAGGTATTCATCATACAAAACCCCATCTGAATCACCACTCCCACGCATATCAACACGGACTGCAACAATCCCATGAGCCGCCAGATATGGGTGTCGGAGTGCATCACGACGCGCCGTGCCATCGTTCCGCCGATACGGCAGATACTCGAGTACAGCCGGCGCAGGAGTGTGATATGCGTCTCGCGGTACATAGATACGTGCTGCGAGTCGCGTACCATCAGACATTGGAATCCATACCGGGTCGAGTACATCAATATCGTGCGTGTGAAACGGTTCATAATTCACGACATGCCTCAATTTCTTTGGCTGCACGCACACCGCTGACTAACGCTCCATGCACACTCGCAGACTGCCCATCAAGTGCCGTTGCTTCACCAGCAAAATGCACGCATCCATGCGGGTTTGCCAAGAATTTGCGCAGACCTTGCTGACCAACCGGTACGGAGCTATACGCACCACGACTCCATGGGTCGTTACTCCAGTCAACGATTTGACTCGTTTGGAGCAGCGTACGTGGTGCATCTCCGAAGGCTCGTCCGAGCACCTCAAGACACATCTCAATGGGGTCAGGATGACGCAACAATCGATCTGCACGTAACCCGGTAAAAAATCCGAAGAGATAGGGTGCGTTCGGCGCGATGGTCCACCACACAGGAGCCGGATCTTCAAGCGTCAAGAACGTCAGATCATCTGGCCAAAATCGTTCAGTAAACTGCAGAACAACTTTTGCACCACCCAGCATGTCGATTTGGTCAATAGCATGCAGTTTGTCAGCCGGCAATTCGGGTTCAAATTCGATTGTACGGGCTTTGAGGAGTGCAAGCGGGATGGTGACCAACACGCGACGTGCTTTCACTTCGGCATGATCACACACAACCGTACAATGCGTATCGTGGTCGTGAATGGCTCGCACAACTGTCTCAAGGCGAACATTAAGCTGTGCGGCAAGTGCATTGATGATTGGGGCGTATCCGGTATCAATGTGATAATCCTGCCCCCCAATGGCGACCGTAGCACGCATATCATCACGCAGTGCATGCATGCTTGCACGTTCTGGGATCATCGCCGAACTATGAATGTATCGAATATCAGCTATATGTCGCACAAGATCGGACGCAGTGCGGTGCGATATCCACTCAGAAAACGAGATATCTGGACCATCGTATGCCATGATTTCGTCTTCGAGGGTGGCAAGAAGTGTGATGTGCGGATGTAATGTGGTGAGTTCATCGGCACGGCGTACTGCATTGTCATACAAGACACGACGACCCGACCAGAGACTTGCAACGGTGGTTGGCAAGGAGAGTTTACGTACCCACTCCCAAGTGGCAACATTATCGCCGTGGATGAATTCTGCGCCAAATTCACGGGGAAATGAGGGATCATCGTGGTTACTCCACACACGCCCACCGAGACGATTGCGTGCCTCAAAGATAATCACAGACAGACCGGCATCATGCAAATAACGCGCAGCCGCGAGACCGGCAACACCTGCACCAACAATTACTACATCGTACATGGTGACCTCCATGGGTGTTTATACAATCACTCAAATGTGGGATGACTTTTTTGCCAGGTGGTTAAGAGATTGGTGGCCAACATGTCAATATTAACGGATGAATGACCGAGCTGATTGATGGCGTCATCCCAGGCAACGTTGCGTTGGATGGACTCCATGACACGTATCTCGATGGTTCGTTGTAATGCATTTCGACGCCGTAGATACTGACGTGGTGTATTCGGATGCACACCGAGCCATTCACGGTGACGGAGTAGTGCATCACGCAGTTCGGTGATGCCGAGTTGTGCAAGCGCAGAGACCCCGAGCACCGGCACGTGCCACACATCGTCAGCGGCGTGGTTCATCCGGACGAGTACCTGCAACTGATGGAGTGTGGCTTGCGCATCTGGGCGATCGCTTTTGTTGACGACGATGACGTCAGCAACCTCTAGGATACCGGCTTTGATGGATTGGACTTCGTCACCCATCCCAGGTGCCTCAACCAACAGCACGGTATCAGCGACATCAGCAACCGCAACGTCACTTTGACCAGCACCAACTGTCTCGAGCAACACCACATCAAAGCCCGCAACCCCCATCAGGAACGACGCATCAGTTGTTGCTGCCGCGAGACCGCCTAGTCTACCGCGATTCGCCATGCTACGAATAAAGACACCGTGATCACCGGCAAGATCGTACATGCGGATTCGATCACCGAGCAACGATCCCCCACTTAATGGCGAAGATGGATCAATGGCAATGATTCCGACGGTTAAATGCGCTGCGCGGAGTGCATGGGCGAGTGCAGTGGTCAGCGTTGATTTGCCTGCACCAGGCGCACCGGTAATCCCCACAACGTGTCCAGAATGGGTATGCGGTAACGCATGACGGAGTGAGTGAACGTCCGGCCCACCGCGTTCAACCAGCGTAAGCGCACGCGCCAGCGCGCGGCGATCGCCCGCAACCAGCGCAGATGCAAGTGCAGCTGTGCTAGTCACGTGAACCTCGGCGTAGCACGACCGCAGAGCGGATGAAGGTGACAATTTCGTCGGTGGTAGTACCAGGACCAAAAATAGCATCTACACCGTGTTGTTGTGTCAAGACATCGACATCTTCTTTGGGAATAATACCTCCGGCGATGACGATACAATCGGACAATCCGGCTTCATCGAGTTGACGTGTGACCTTAGGGAGGAGCGTCATATGTGCACCCGACAAAATGGACAGACCAACCACATCGACATCTTCTTGGAGAGCTGCCTCAACAATCATATGTGGGGTGAGTCCAAGACCAGTGTAGATGACGTCCATGCCGGCATCGCGGAGCGCACGTGCGATGACTTTTGCGCCACGGTCGTGGCCATCAAGGCCTGGTTTGGCGATTAATACGCGTATTGGTGCTGATGCGTGAGTCATGGGCTAGCGCTTTCCAGGCCGACGGCCAAAAAACGACGGTTTTTCAACCATTCCAACACCAAGATCCTCATATTCTGCTTCACCAGGACGCATCCCCGGTTTCTGCTTGAGCCATTCATTACGTGCGTTTTGTGCACGTGCAAAAAAATCAGTCACAGCTGCTTCATCCCCGGCAGCGAGGGCAGTTTTGAGGTGTTGTAATTGATCGATGGAGGCGTCAATCCAGCGGGTGATTGCGGCTGCATTGGTCAACGAAATATCGCAATGCATGGTTACATCACCGGAGGCCAAGCGTGTCGTATCACGATATCCTGTGGCAGCTAACGCCGCCATTTCACGCCATGACGATGCACCGGTTGTGGCATTCACGATACTCGATGCCATCACAAACGGCAAATGCGAAATCCCTGCCACATAGGCGTCGTGCTCCA
The DNA here is from genome assembly GCA_016875555.1 of Chloroflexota bacterium. Lineage (GTDB taxonomy): Bacteria > Chloroflexota > Chloroflexia > Chloroflexales > Roseiflexaceae > UBA965. The sequence goes on from VGPG01000148.1 coordinate 6,012, forward strand.
CAGGGTCAATAAAGTAGCTCTTGGCACCGATACGTTCGACGACTGCCTCGCACAACGCGACTGCCTCAGGTGGCGTATTTGCGGACATACAGAGGCAGTAGATGGCATCCTTGAAAAGATCATGCGCGGCCGCCTTGGGGCCACTTTGTTCACGCCCTGCCATGGGATGCCCACCGATGAAGGTATTATTGGGCAAGTATTGAGCCGCCCATTGCATCACATCGGTTTTGGTACTGGTGACATCGGTCACAACAGCACCTGGCTCGAGGAGTGGCGCAATCTCTTGCATCACACTAGGAATCGTACGTGCTGGCACCGCCAAAACGATGAGGTGGGTACCTTTGAGTGCCTCTGCGAGGTTGGCGGCAATTTTGTCGATGGCCAACCGAACTCGAGCTTCCTTGGCGTGGTCGGTTGAACGATCAAAGCCGATGACCTCGATGTTACCCATCGGGTCTTTTTTGCTATCGGCAGAGCGCAACGATATACCGAGACTGGTGCCAATAAGACCCAATCCAATGATTGCAATCCGAATCACAGTGCTACCTCCATTATCGAACCAGCCCAATCTAGCGCGTGGTTGGTGGTTCCACGTACCACAAAAAGAGCAATTCAAGACTAATCAACATCAAGACCCATAACCCGAAGAAAAAGGGTGTCATTGCACGCAAACCAACCAACAAAATGACACCGACGGCAACCAGACCAACGAGAGAAGCTTGACGGTAAGCACGACGGACGTCGTACCGGCGCGACCGTCCACTAAA
>VGPG01000149.1 GCA_016875555.1 Chloroflexota bacterium
ATCATCGGCGCCGGCATTGGCGGACTCGTGAGCGCACTGAGTCTGCATGCAGCCGGCTACGCATGCGATATCTACGAGTCGGTCAGCGACATCAAAGGGCTCGGCGTCGGCATTAACTTGTTACCCCACGCCGCTCGTGAACTCGACGAGTTAGACGTCCTTGAGCGCCTGATTGATGTGTCGGTGCAACCGACGACCTTGCGCTACTTCACCCGGCGCGGCCAACAAATCTGGAGCGAAGCGCGTGGGCACGCAGCCGGCTATCGCTGGCCACAACTGTCGATTCATCGTGGCACATTGCAGCAAACGCTGCTTGACATCACGCGCGAGCGCATCGGCGCCGCACATATTCACACCGGTTATCACCTGAGTAACCTGACGAGCGATGCATACGGCGCAACCGCTGAATTTTGTGCCGGGCGGCGTGGTCCGCATCTCGCCAGCGTACACGGGAGTATGGTGATTGCAGCCGACGGTATCCACTCGGTGGCGCGGGCCTTACGCTACCCAGACGAGGGCATGCCACGCTGGAACGGTGCCTTGCTCTGGCGCGGCACTACCGAGATAGACCCTCTCTTCGACGGACGCACCATGATTTGGGCGGGGCACCCCGACCACAAATTCGTCGGCTACCCGATTCGTGATTTGCCCAACGGCAAACAACTCTTCAACTTCATCGCCGAGTTCCGCACTGATGAGCAACAACTGGCCGAACGCGAGGATTGGAATCAGCCGGGCGTCTTGAGCGATTTCATTGACCGATTCGACAACTGGCGCTTTGATTGGCTTGATGTGCCGGCACTGATTCAGTCTGCACCAGGCACCTACCGGTTCCCCATGGTCGATCGCGACCCGTTGCCACGGTGGACATTCGGGCGCACCACCCTGCTCGGCGACGCCGCCTACCCGATGTACCCCATCGGCTCAAACGGCGCCTCACAGGCCATCCTCGATGCACGCGTGTTAGTCGGGTGTCTGCAGTCGTACCCGAGTGATGTGGCGCAGGCGTTGACCCGCTACGACGAAGTGCGCCGCCCAGCCACTGCCAAGATTGTGCTGGCAAATCGCGGGTTTGGGCCAGAGATGCCGATGAAACTGGTCGAAGAGCGGGCGCCGAACGGATTTATGTCAATTGAAGAGGTGATTAGCGCCGACGAAATCCTGCAGGTGACAGAGGGCTACCGGGCCACGGCCGGATTTGCACTCGCGGCACTCAACGAAGGGGGCTCGTTGGCCACACCGCAGTACTGAATCGGTATAATACAAGTGGATTTAACTTTCCCACAGTTGTGAAAGGAACAGGACTCATGTCACAGGCCGCACTTTCATACGCCGAGAGCAAACGCGACGCCCATCTCGAAGATCTCAAGGCGCTCATCCGCATCCCGAGCATTAGTGGCATGTCGGATTATCACCCCGAGGTTCGCCGGACAGCTGAGTGGCTCGTCACACACATCCGCACCACCATCGGCATCGACAATGCCAAGGTCGTCGAAGGTGTTGCGTTGCCCCTTGTCTACGCCGAGCGCATCATCGACCGCAGCAAACCGACAGTCCTGGTCTATGGCCACTTCGACGTACAACCAATTGACCCGGTTGAACTCTGGAAAACGCCCCCCTTCGAGCCCACGCTCGTCGGCGAAAGTCTCTATGCCCGTGGTGCCGTCGACGACAAAGGCCCGACCCTGGCCGCCCTCAAGGCCGTTGAGTCGTTGCTCGCCACCAACAATTTGGCCGTCAATGTCAAAATCTTGCTCGAAGGCGAAGAAGAATCGGGCAGCGAGTCAATCAGTGCCTATGTCGCCGAGAAGGCCGCCGAGTTGGCCTGCGACTATGTGTTGATTCTCGATACCGGCATGATCGACAAAGATATCCCGACTATCACACACTCGTTGCGCGGCATGACCTATACAGAGATCACCGCCAAAGGCGCTAAGGGCGACTTGCACTCCGGTGGCTACGGCGGCATTGCCCCCAATCCAATTCAGGCACTTGCGTGGGTGCTGAGTGATCTCAAGGGGCGCGATGGTCACATCAACTTGCCTGGTTTGTACGAGATGTTGCGTCCGCTCAGCGACGAAGATCGAGCGATTTTGCAACGCCAGTCTGACGAGCGTGGCCCAGCGATGATGGCCGCCGCAGGCTTAACCAGCTTCCCCGGTGAAAAGCAGTACAGCCCGATGGAGCGCATGACCTCACGGCCGACCCTCGAGGTCCACGGTATCGTCGGTGGATTCATCGGCGAAGGCAGCAAGACCGTCATCCCCGCCGAGGCCAAAGCCAAAGTCAGCTTACGTCTCGCTCCTGGCCAAGACTCAATGAAGGTCTACGAGCTCTTGAAGGCACGCGTCAAAGCGTTAGCACCCGAAGGTGTCGAAATGGATGTGGTCTTGCTCAACGGTGGTGAGCCGCTCTTGTTGCCACTCGATGCGCCTGTGCTAACGATTGCCGCAGAGGCGTACGGTGCCGAATTTAGTCAGCCCGTCGAGTATGTGCGTGGTGGCGGATCAATTCCCGTGGCAGCATTATTCGACAAGCATCTCAAAGCGCCATGTGTGATGTTGGGCTTCGGTTTGCCCGATGACAACGTGCACGCACCGAACGAAAAGTTTCACTTGCCCTACTACTACGCGGCCATCCGCTCTTGTATTCGCTTCCTGCACCGCTTAGGAGCTTGATGAATGGACAATCGTAAAAAGCGTATTTATTTGAACATTGGCGGGCTAGTCTGTGTAGCCGGATCGATGCTCGTTCAATCCACACAAGGGGTTGGTCCAATGGCGTGGGGGCTTTTGGTACTTGCGTTGGTCTTTATGCTGGCGAGTCGCTATTTGCGCCAGCAAGCCGAGAAAGATCGCGACAAACAATAATGCGCATGCACAACGCCCCGGAGTTGCAAGACTCCGGGGCGTTAATAGTGTGCACGCCAATCTGATTATGGACCGGTCTCGATCGTAATAAACTGATCGGGCGAGCCGCCAAAGACATAAATCGTATCTTGCCCTTCAATTTGAACCGCCATGGCTCCATTACTGAAGCGCACCACCGTGGCAGGAGCCGTCGTAGCAGCACTCAGTACATCACCAAGTTGATCGCGCATGCCCCACGTCTGCATAATCGCCTTGCCGATTTGTTTGGTAATTTGGATGGCACCGTCGATGTACACGTCAATTTCAAACATCGACCATGTATCGACAATGCGTTTGAACGTATTCGTTGTGGTGTAGATGACTTCTTGGATGTTAGGCAGGTAAAAAACAATCCCGTTGCGGAAGTACTGGTATGTCAACATGATACGCTCAACGGTGGTGGCACATCCAAGCGCAAACGGAACAACGCGCTCAAGACCTTGCATGCGCTTGGGCAGTGTTTGACACACCACTGGCGTGCCAATCATGGTGGCAGCACCCAAGCGCCCTAACAACACCTCATACGGTGTCGCTGCATTTTGAGTATGCCACTCCATGCGCCGGCGTTCAAAATACTGCACCTCGCCACTCCACCCCACGTGCGCCTCAACGATGCGCGAGGTAATTGGATATCCGAAGCGCGCGAGGCCGCCGTTTTTGCGCCAATATGACAAAAACGGCTCACAGACACGATACCCGGTCACCGCAAAATATTCACACCCGCTAGCAGGTGATTCAGTTCCTTGTTGCCATGGTCGCCCTTGGTTTGCGAGCACGAGCGCCCCAAGACGCCCGGCTAACACCCCCTCGGCTCCATGATCCTCAAGTCGATCGCGCTCGAACCACTGGGTAGGCCCGGTCCACGTCCCCTCAATGGTCTCGGTACGCAACGGACTGATGGGATAGCCGAATACGGCGAGGCCGCCATTGTTCTCCCAATAGGCCAAAATTGGATCACTGACACAATATCCGGTCATCTCAAAACACTGCGTGCGTTGCGCCTGTGCCGGCGTTGCACTTTGGAGAAACACCAAGACTCCCGCGATAATAATCAACCAACGCCACATAAATTTTTCAATGCTCCTTGAGTCTGTTCTCACCTTGTATTCTACATGAAATGGCATGGTCGTTCTACTGACCCTACCGCCCTGGCAAATACCCGGCCACATCGTCGCGGTTTGGTCCAAAGGCATAAACGATGCGGTGATTCTGCAACAATATGATGAGCGCACCGCTACTGTAGCGCTGTACCAATGCCATTTGGCCAACCTCAGGGCTTAATGCGGGTGTCAGTTGGATTGGGCCACGTCGAAAGGAGCGGAACCAGACTTTGCCGAAGCCGCGTGTTAGAGGATACGAGTACGGCACCACCTGCATATTCCCCTCGGCATATACTTCGGGATCAATGCCTGCCTGCCAATCATCGGCGAACTTCGCGTAAATGGTTGGCTGACCAGGTTCAACGGTTGATGTATATGTGACTATGATGCGGTCGCTCGGCTCACCAACTGCATTGGTATTGAGCCAAATCATGCGCCCATTGGCAAACGTCTGTACCGCAGCCTGCACCCAAATTGTGTCATTCGGGCAACCCAAACGCTCACGGAACGGCACTTCCGCTGCCATCTTGGTGACATCTTCATCGCTCGTCATTTTGGGCGTACACAATACCGGCGGCGTCATCGCAAATACGTCAGCTGCCAAACGCCCCAACAATACCTCATATGCGGTCCCGGCCAACTCGGTGTGATGCTCCATGCGCCGGCGCTCGAAGTACTGTACCCTTCCTGTCCATGTCCCAATCGTCTCGGTCAATTCGGTCGTAATCAGATATCCGAAGCGCTCAAGGCCGCCGTTCTGCGCCCAGTAGCGCAAAAAGACGCCACACGCTGTATACCCGGTCTCCGCAAAATAACGACAATCGGCATTGCCCGGCCAACCCGGTCCATACTGCCACGGGCGCCACTGTCGCTCGAGCATCAAGGCACCCATTCGCCCCGCCATCACACCGAGAGATCCATGGTCTTCGAGCCGATCGCGCTCAAACCACTGTGTGATGCCGACCCACGTGCCCTCGACGACCTCATTGGGAATAGCGGCGCCGATTGGATATCCAAAGACCGCTAATCCACCGTTGCGCTCCCAATACGCCAAAATCGGATCACTGACACAATACCCGGTCTCAGCAAAACAGCGCGTCCGTGGTGTCGCTGCTTGTGCAGGTATCACCCCAACCATCACCACCAAACCCGTCAAGACGATTAATACCCACCGTCGAATCATCGCATGCACCCTTGTATCAACACCGCTGTGTGCAAGACGTTGCAACCTGCCATTTTGTGCCATGAGCCAGTCAATGCGTGCGCGCGTTACGCTTTCAATAAAAAACGGGCTGCGCTACACGATACACACTGACACGATTGGCACCACCACCAACGGCATCTGCAACGCCCACACCTACCGAGTGACCACGCACGATGTACCAGGCACAACGGTTTGTTGGAGCATAACATCGTCGAAGTTCACGGTCACGAGCCACGGTTTCGTACCTGCCATATATTCCACTGTTACGTGAGTAGACGTGACATGAATGGCAAATCGGGCATCGCCACACGCCACATCGCGCAAGGACATCTCTGGCCAATCTGCGGGTAATTGTGGATCAATGGCCAAATGACGCGTGGGTGCATCCGGTGATATACCAAAGAGTCCTTGCGTCACGCCTTGCACAAACAATCCGGTTGACCAGAGTTGCACGAAGCAGATGCCCTGCGGAATGAGTTCTTTGAGGAGACCAAGTGAACCATGTTCACTGGTCACACCGATATTACGCAACAATTGCAGACCAGTCTCAACATCACTCTGCGCAAATGCTTCGAGCGCAAGCAGACCGGTTGGGAGTGTCCACACGAGCTCCTCGCGCTCACGCGTATGGACGAGGCCCCATTGATTCACGAAGTCACGGCGGATACGCGCATAGACGCGTTCGCGACGTTCGGGCATGGCCAACCCGGTATGACCAGGGACAATGGCCGTCCAATGACCGTCCAATTGCGGTGTTCCATCGCGGTGCAATGAATCAGCGTACAACGACTCTGATTCCATCCACCATTCCTGCTCAAACCGCGTCGCCAGGTGTGTTGCAGCTTCACTCCAATGCGCTTGTGCGGTTGTATCACCCAGGGCATCGGCCATCATCATCATTGACTGCAACGCGTGATAGAGATACGCAACACTATCCAACTTGAACGGACCCATACCGTGCCGTTCAACCATGCCATCACCGTACGGCCAGTGTTGCCCGGCAAGAACACCCTCAACGTGGGCCATGCCCTCAACACAGATGGGATAGAGCTGGCGTATCGTGTCAATGTCACCACTCCAGGCTAGATATTCGCCACATGCCACAGCAAATTGGGGCGTCTCTTGGGCATTGCCCGGATGAAAGACACGCCCGTTCGTGGTAATTTCATGAGGCACGCGCCCGCACGCCCGTTGTGCATACTCTGCCAGTGCCAATAACGCGCTCCGACTCATTACATGGAACCCGGCTCCCATCAAACCGGGGATGGAGTAGGTGGTATCGCAGCCAAACAGTTGTGGGTACTCGGGTATACCAGCCAAAAAGTACGGACGGATGTCCGGGTAATCAGCAATCAGCTGCTGCATGTTATGTCGTGCAATCCGCCAGTATGCGTTGAACGTGGCATCTGGTGTGTGCAAGACGGGGTGTGCTTGGGTTGCCTGCACCTGCGAATGCGCAACCTGCACACGATCATGGTGTACACGGATCTGACACGTGTACGTGGCCGAACTCACGGCACCAACTAGG
>VGPG01000150.1 GCA_016875555.1 Chloroflexota bacterium
CACCATAGGCACCCCAGCTGCAACACAAGCATGAGTCGTCCCTGCACCTCCGTGATGCAACACGATGTGCGCTCGTGCAAACAACTCCGCATGATTCACGTCTTGTGCGAGCACCACCACACCATCTGGCACGTTGAGCGCGGCAAATCGCTCCGGCACGTGCAGCACTAAACGTAGTCCGCATCTTTGTGTTGCGTTAATTACAGCATCATACATGTCAGCCGACTCGTTTGCAGCAGGTGTACCGAACGTTGCAACTGCAAAGGGCGCGTCATGATTGATGAATGCTCGTATCTCCTCAGGCAACGCCGATGCATTTGGTAACTGACCAAGCCATCCGGTAACCGCATGCCGCGACTGAATATCATGCCAGTCAGGCAGCAATTCACGCGAACACGCAACAAATGCCGATTGCTGCGATATCTTCATTAATCCACCACGAAATTGTGCAGTATGCATGCTCCACGAAAACCACATCGCATGATTCATATATTGATGCGAAAACCGATTAAGCGCAGGATGAATGGTGTGTTCGATCAGCGGTGTCGCAAACGCTGCCGTGGGCACCACAGGTTGAAACAACCCCCACACAAATGGCAGTGAATCCCACACATGCGGCCGAGATACCCATTGTGATGCAACGGTCGCAATAATCGCCGATGCGTGGTGCAATAACGCAGGGATAGCGCGCTCTAGTGCATACACGTATGGACGCATCTCGTTCAGATAATCAACTGTAGATCGCAACCCAGTAGGTGTCGGTGTCAAAGCATGCTTAAATCGTGGTTGTAGTAAGAGTTCCACAGGATCGGGAGGTAGTTCTATGAATGGAATCTGATGCTGTGTAATGACCGCTTGCCAACGTTTACTTGCCGCAATAGACACAAGTATGTGTTGGTCTTGCATGGCTTTCGCGAGCACGATGAATGGCTGCACGTCACCACGCGTTCCACCCGCAACAAACATGATGGGTTTGGTATGTATCATAGCGTCCGATACACTGCATACGTATACGATACTTGACCAGACCGTAACAAATGTTGGAGCGCAATACTCCCTATTGTTGATGTTACAAGCGGAATCTGCTCAACATGGGGATACACCAGTCGACACAGATACATTACCGCCACCGGAATTGGCACAAGACGCAAATATGCATTCAACGAGTGCGTCGTAACGAGTTCAAACCCAGAATGATGCGCAAGCTTGTTGTGATACTGTGCTGTGTTTAGGTTTGGGGCTTGCCATCCATGCTGAAACAATTCAACATCTCGATCACGCTCACCGCATAACATATCATCACAGATAATCAAGATGCCACCCGGTCGCAAGACACGACGAACTTCTTGCCAGAAACATTCTGGTTTGTCGCTATGAATGTACGATTCGATCGCAATCACCACATCAACACTCGTTGACTGTTGGGGTAATGCATGAAACGAGGCCACAAGCACATTGCAACCGTGCGAGGTTGCAATGCTGGCTTGGATTGCACTAAGTGTGACGCCATGAACTCGCTGCAAGGCTGGCAACATTGAGTTGAGAGCACGCATGGATGCACCAACACCACATCCCACATCAAGCAATCCCTCGGCATGCACGCATTCTGCTCGAATGGAATCTGCGATTACCTCATGTATTGTGTGGGTAGGGTCAACTGCTGTATAGGTTGGAATGAAAAGTGCTCGATGTATGTTCCCATGTGACCGCGTCGAACCAAATCGTAAAAACCATGCGGTAGTAGCATCATAATAACGTTGTATGCGCTGTTGTTGTGAATCCACCATACACCCTATATATTGATATAATATCCGTACGTTTAATCAAGGATTACAGATGCACACGCAATTTACGCAATGGCTGCGTACTCTCGGTGTACCGAGCTGGATGACAAGTCCTCGTGATGGCGACGAACGAAACATGACTCGAGGAATCCTTGATGGGGTTGGGGTTGGTATTGTCGAAGGCGTACGTGTCTTTATACCAGTACTATTTACTCGATTAGGCGCAGACCCACTTATCATAGGACTATTGTCCTCAATGCCTGCCATTGCAGGTATTTTTTTGGCAATTCCGCTTGGGATGCTTATCAGCAAATCAAACAATGTTATCCCATGGTATGCATGGAGTCGTTTGCTGCTGTTTTTGAGTTATCCAATCATCGCAGTTGTTCCACTCGTGATGAACGCAGATACTGCAATCATTGTTATGTTAATTGTGGTAGCCGCATCTACTATTCCTCAAACCACACTCACACTTGTATTCAACGTGGTCATGGGATCAATCATCGATATATCGCGTCGTTATTTTTTGATGAGTTTGCGCTGGTCAGTGTTAGGGATTTCCAATGGAATTGCTGTATTTATCGCTGGTCGCTACCTTGCGGGACATTCAGACTTTACCGGGTATGCGACTGTGATTGGAATAGCATCAATTTTCACAGTATTTGCATTTTTCCCTGCAAAAAAATACGAGGTACCTGAAGATCGTCGCGATGTACAGGCAGAACCACCGTCAATGCGTGTAGCCTTGACGAATATTGGCTATTACTTGCGTAATTATCCAAACTTCCGTTTATTTGTCCTCTGTCAGGCTGTCTTTCAAGCTGGTGTGGTCATGGCTATCCCGCTATTTCCGCTCCATTGGGTTCGAACACTCCAGGCGGATGATAACGCCATCGGAACAGTTTCAATGATTCAGAGCGTCACATTGTTGTTTGGATATACTTTAGGCACATACTTTGCAACAAAGTTTAACGCGCGTGTCGGAATATTGCGCATCTGCGCAATCGCACTTGGCGTGTATCCGCTGATTACGGCGCTGGTTGGAAGTATGGAACCATTAATTTTCGTGGCAATTTTGTGGGGGATCGCAACAGCTGGCATCGAACTTGTGATTATCGACATTTTGCTCGATAGCTGCCCGCCTGGTCAAGTCACCGCCGTCATGCCAGCCTATCAACTTGTGATGTTTTTTGTGAACCTCGTTGCGCCAATCTTGGGTACATGGGTAGCACGAGCAACCGACACCACAACTGCGTTAATCATCGCCGCCGTGTTTCATTTTGTGGGTGCAATCTTGTTTATTATCTTTCGTATTGGCATCAAGAAACAAACAGAATAGTGTAAATATTTGGTTGTTTATTTAGTAGTGCATCAATTCGTAAATTGATGTGTCATCAATATTTCATTCGGTTTTTGAAAATGGTTTGTCAGAAATATTGAACATTATAATCAAAATCCATTACAATCAATCTAAATTTATACACATATTACTTGACAAATTGACATTCTCTGAATATAACATATGAAGTTATTAGTCGACAAAACGTCGTACTTAAAAAGTGCAGTGAGTGTGTATATGCATGACAATGCAGAGCAACGTATCCAACTTTTAAGTTTAATCGATGAACTCAACAGCGTACTCCTCGTACATAGCATTGCAGACCTCATGGCATATCTACAAGATCACAATATCAGTGCACCTCGGTTCATGGTGCTACAGTTATTAGATTCAAATCCCGGCATCACAATTACGACAATTGCGCAACAACTCAAACTCACGTTAGGAAGTGCGAGCCAACTCATCGATCGACTAGAACATGATGGTCTCGTATCACGTCAAGAAGTCAAAAGCGATCGACGTATCCGACGTATTTTTCTCCGTGAAAAAGGGCAAGAAATAATCGCACATTGTCGGAGTATGACAAATAACAAACAAGTGGATTTGTTGAACAATATTCCTTCAAATCACCTTAACACGTTGTATACTGCATTGAGTTTAGTTTTGCCATACATCTCAAGGAAACTCAGTGACAGTTAACTCCATTGGCACCGAATCTCACTTTTATGCTGAAGATCTACCGCACCGCACAAAGCTCTTAATTCTCGTTAGCGTCTTGCTTGGATTGTTTTTATCAGCGCTTGATCAAACAATTGTTACAACTGCAATGCCAGCAATCATTGCGGAGTTACGTGGACTCGAGTATGTAGCATGGACTTCTACTTCCTATCTCCTTGCAAGCACGACCATGGTACCAATCTACGGCAAGCTTTCCGATATCTACGGTCGAAGAATCGTGCTGCTCTCTGGAATAGTCATATTTCTCGCTGGTTCCATTCTATGTGGAGTCGCACAAGATATCTTTCAATTGATTGCATTTCGCATCATTCAGGGCATTGGCGCTGCCGCACTCACCTCCACCGCGTTTGCCATTCCAGCAGATTTGTTTTCACCTGCTGAGCGCCCAAAGTACATGGGGCTGTTTGGCGCGGTATTTGGCATAGCAAGCGTGATTGGACCATTCTTGGATGGCTATTTTACAGATGTACTTACGTGGCGATGGGTATTTTTCATTAATTTACCTATCGGATTGCTTTCATTTGCGTTCATCTATCGGCGCATGCCAACCCTCAAGCGCGGTGGGATTGCGGTCATCGATTGGGCTGGCAGCGTGCTGCTCATCTGTTTTGTGGTGCCATTGTTAGTTGCTCTTACCATTGACAAAGAAATACACAACTGGGACTCCATGCTGATTGTGGGGCTACTCGTGTGCTCAGTCATAGGTTTATGCGCGTTTTTGTATGTTGAATTGAATGCACCTGTGCCAATCATTAATTTATCACTATTTAAAAACTCGATATACAGTGTCACCATGATTGCGTCATTTTTGAATGGCGCGGCATTTTTTGGTGCGTTTTTGTTTATTTCTTTGTTCATGGTGAATTCACTCGGTGTCAGCGCTACCGAAGCTGGCAGTTCTCAAATACCGCTCATGCTTAGTTTTGTGGTTGGGAGCATTGCAGCTTCACAACTCGTTGCGCGTACAGGTCGCTACAAACCGTTCATCCTGATCGGTTTTGTACTGATGTTAATCGGCTTTTATTCGATGACACAACTTCACATAGAAATGACGACAAGTGATATTGTCTGGCGGATGCTTTTGCTAGGTATGGGACTTGGTCCGGTCATGCCATTGATGAACTTAGCAATGCAAAATGCGGTACCGTATGCGGTTGTCGGTGCGGCAGTAGCCAATCGACAATTCTTTCAACAACTCGGACAAGCGATCGGCGCAGCCATTTTCGGCGTTATTTTGACAACCACTTTGACACAGCAAATCGAGGTTGAGCTACAACCAATCACCCAAAACCTTCCAGCTGCAATACATCAACGTATCGAATTCGATAGTCGTGCAATTCGAAATACAATTGGCACAGAACATGCATCTGCAATGTCTCCTCTTGCTGGCACAACAAATGATGTAGAAGAACTCCATCGTACTACCCTAATTGAATTACACGCATTGGCAAACGGAGACACTACGCAAAGAGATGCCCTGCTATCAAATCCCACTCTACCTGCTGATTTGAATGAGGCCATCCAGCAAAACACGATTAACACACAAAACATCGTTACATGGACGGACTTACTTAACGCACAACACACTATAACCATGAATGAAATTGCATTGTTGAATGCTCAACTAGAACATGCGTTGAAACGCGCGTTTGCTACAAGTATTCAACAGATCTATGTCGATGCTATTTGGATTGTGCTTCTTTCGTTTATACTTATTTTGTTCTTTTTACCAGAACTACCGTTGCGGAAGAGCAACCGCGATGTCACACCGCTGACCGAAAAGTCTTAGGGTGGAGTATGCCAACAGGCACACCAGCAATCATAACCACACTGGCACCTGTGCGCGTCTGTGATGTGGGAGGATGGACTGATACGTGGTTCGCAGGGCATGGTGCGGTATGCAGTATCGCCATCAACCGATATATAACCGTGACCATCCAGCCTAGCGCACACGCAGTCCCACATGTTACGTTTGATGTGCGGAACTATAAACGCGTCATGACGTTGGCTGAAGCGCACATTCATCATCCTCTATTAGCGGTAGCGCTCGACGAGATACCGCTTCCTGAGAACCTTTCGTATCGAATTACAATTAGCGCTGATATGCCACCAGGGAGTTCAACTGGCACGTCAGCTGCCGTTTCAGTTGCGTTACTCGCCGCACTCGCAACCGTCAATTCCACAACCATTGCACCTGATGAACTTGCCAAACGTGCACATCGCCTCGAAACGTATCATCTTGCGCAACAAAGTGGTGTACAAGATCAAATAGGTGCAGCATTCGGGGGAGCTAATCTCATAGAAATTACCGCATACCCAGAGACACGAATCACACCATTGCTTCTTTCAGCAAAGACTATTGCAGCATTTAACGCGCAGCATTTGCTCTTTTATTACGGTAAACCACATCAATCATCAGCAATCCACTCGCAAGTCATTCACCATCTACCCGATAACCAGGCCTCGCTATCAGCGCTCGATCAGATGCGACACGCAGCAAGAACCGCTGCGAGCTCGTTATCTCAGGGCAATGTGCGGCTTTTTGCAGAACAACTCAAGCTGAACACAGAAGCACAAGCTGCGCTCCATCCAGAACTCATCAGTAGTACTGCACGAGGCATAATAGGGATTGCTCAAACATTCGATGCCTGGGGCTGGAAGGTGAATGGCGCTGGCGGTGATGGCGGTTCGATCTCAATAGTTGGGAGCGATTGCAATGATCAATCTACTGCGATGCGCCATGAAATAATAAGACAATTCCCTGGCGTGCAGTACATCAGTAGCGCTTTATGCCCACATGGCGTCACGATTTCCGTTCAAGAATAGGTTTTTGACATACAATTACAAAAACCCACTCA
>VGPG01000151.1 GCA_016875555.1 Chloroflexota bacterium
TTATGCGCTCATCCTGATGCTCGCAGGCACGTTGGTAGGTGCGTTTGTTGCGACCGACCTGTTGCTCTTCTACGTCTTTTTTGAATTGACATTGGTCCCAACGGCCATACTCATCGCCGTTTATGGGAGTGGTGCGCACAAAGCAGCCGCTCTCAAGTACTTCGTCTACCCATTTATCGGGTCTGTCTTTATGCTAGCCGGAATCGCCGGCTTGGTTATCACGCATTGGCAAGCCACTGGTTTGATGACCTTTGATAGTGTTATCATCGCAGGCGCCATTTCGAACGGCACATTAGAGTTAGGTGATCTTCTCGAACGGCTGCTCTTCGGCGGTTTCTTTTTGGCATTCGCCATCAAGACCCCCATTTGGCCGTTCCACACCTGGATGCCACAGGCCCAAGCGGCTACACCGGACGATGGCTCAGTTGACATTGCCGGCATTTTGCTCAAAATTGGCGCGTATGGCTTCTTGCGCTTTGCCATTCCGTTCTTTCCAAATGCTGCAGATTGGGCAGCGCCAGCCATTGGCGCGTTAGCAGTAATCGGCATCATCTACAGCGGAATCATTGCATATGGCCAGCACGACTTGAAACTTGTACTCTCGTATGCCACGATTAGCCACTTGGGTTTTGTGATGCTCGGCATCTTCTCACAGACAGTCGAGGGCATCAGCGGCGCATTAGTCACCATGATAAATAGTGGTATCACGACAGGCGCACTCTTTATGGTAGTGGGCATCCTTGCCAAGCAAGCAGGCACACGAAACCGCGAATCGTTCAGCGGCGTGTGGGCATCTGCACCACGCTTTGGCACGGTGGCACTAGTCATCGTCCTTGCATCCATTGGTGTACCCGGACTCAACGGATTCATCGGCGAATTCTTGGCCTTGCAAGGCACCTGGTTGTCTTGGCAACTCGGATACTACTTTGCAGCGTTTGCGGTGATTGGCGTCATTGTGTCAGCAGCATACTTGTTACGCATGTATCGCGGTGTGTTCATGGGCGCTGCCCCGGAGAAGGGCAGCATTGGCGAGCCCGAGCGCGCAGATCTTATCGTATTGACCGTTTTGGCGGCACTGATGTTGGGTATTGGTTTGTACCCACAAATCATCCTGGCACCGATGCAAGCCAGCATCATTCAACTCGTGAACAGTGTGCAACCCTAAGACGCACCGCCGTCTGTGTATGGAGTAGAAGCGTATGCCAGCAATTGCATTGCCAAGCGTTGACCTGATGGTAATCCTGCAACTCGTCGTGTTGCTTGCAGCTGCCACAGCACTATTGCTTATTGATCTTTGGATACCCGCCAACCAGAAGCGGATTACTGCGGCACTCGCATTTATCGCTACCATTGCCGCATTGGTGGTGGGACCGATGAGCACGCAGGGCTTGACGCTTTCAGGTACTATCGGATTTGGCCAATCGACGCTGATAATCAACAGCATCATCTTGATTGCCACGGCCATTAGCATTTTGTTTGCGAATGACTCATTCAACAAACAAGGTGTCACACGTGGCGAAGCCTATGTACTCATGCTGTTAGCGAGTAGTGGCATGCTGTTACTCAGCCAAGGCGCCAGCCTAGTCACGCTGTTCATGGGCCTCGAGTTACTCTCAATTGCCCTCTATGTGTTAACAGCTATTGCGTACCCACAACAATCGTCTGAAGAGGCCGGATTCAAATATCTGACCATCGGCGCATTCGGTGCAGGATTCTTGGTGTTTGGTATCGCCTTGACGTTCGGAGCAACGGGGAGCTTAATGCTCAGTGAAATAGCCATGCGCGTACCTACCGAAGGAGTGAATCTCGTCTACTTCAGCATCGGCATCATGATGTTGCTCGTTGGCTTCGGTTATAAGGTATCGCTAGTACCATTTCACATGTGGACCCCCGACGTATACCAAGGTGCTCCAACTGCAGTAACTGCCTACATGTCCGTGGGGAGCAAAGTGGCTGGATTTGTTGCCATCATGGCAATCATCCAGATGATCGGCGGTCTCACCGACCGGTTACTGCCGTTGCTCCAAGGTATTGCCGTCTTAACGATGATTATCGGTAGCTTGATTGCCATCAAACAAAGCAGTTTGAAACGCATGCTTGCATACTCAAGCATCGGACATGCCGGCTTCATCATGTTGGCGATTCTCAGTAGCGCATACACATCAGGCGCACGCGCCCCTATCTTTTATTTGGCCGCCTACGCAATTACCAATCTAGCGGCGTTTGGTGTCATCATGGCGCTCGAAAACGACAAAGAGCATGACCTGACGATTGCTGATTTGGCCGGTCTCTGGCAGCGTAATCCGTGGCTGAGTGTGGTGATGACACTCGCACTACTCTCGTTGGCCGGTGCACCACCAACTGCTGGATTCTTGGCAAAGTTCATGGTACTTGCAAGTGTATGGCAGGCAGGCTGGATGTGGATGGCAATTGCTGTGGCGGTGGCTTCTGCGATTAGTGCCTACTTCTACTTACGCTGTTTGGTACAACTATTCAGTAGCAGTGAGCGTGCACAACCGGTGACAACTGGTTCGCTCACGCGCGTAGGATTGATTGTGGTGAGTGCAACAATCATCATCGTTGGCATCATGCCGTGGACGATTGATGCACTGGCCTTGGCCGGCAGCTAAACTAGTTCAACCATACACCCCCTGGTAGATGACTACCAGGGGGTGTGTTTATTTCCGTTACCGACATGCTAGCGCGTGCGATCGATTACTTCGTACCACGCAACAGGTAGACGTAGCTTCCAGATTGTCCGTAGGGTGACAAATCGAGAATACCAAGAACAATAGCTGCATTCGTATGACTATACCCAGCCAAATAGAAGCCTTCTTGTTGCCCAGGTGTGCGGCTCAGGTAGAACCAATCATCCGCTCCTAAGAGTTTGTTATAGTACTCGGCAACTGCGGCGACATCGGACGAGCTCTGGTAGGCAATCTCTTCAATCGACTCTTCTTTGACGAGCCCTACCAACATACCAGCTCGCGCCTCACGCTTCCAACCATCAATGATTGTGCTGGCCTCTGGCGACAGAGCTGCCGGCGATTCAATCTTCTCGAGAGCCTGTGGCAACTCGGCTGGCGCACTACCACACGCACTCAACAACGCCACTGCGCCAATCAACACCCACATGCGCCACAATGATTTCATAACAGTCCTCTTATCAACCTACACTAAACGTATTATAGCCGACCAACCCACTCGATGTACGGCACTACAGTTAGCGGTCCGCATTAATGCGCACGACGACCACCCCATCTCGACTATTTGCCTCAGCAAATAACGTAACCAAGAGAATTTGCGTGCCTAATCGATAGGTACGGAGAATGCGCTGTTCCCGTGGTACGGCTGCATCAACAATCTCCCATCCTTTACTCACTGCTGCTTGATCATAACTTTGTGCAACTTCGTCGATTGGACGCATGACACGCACATACGATGTTTCTTGCGTCACACGATATCCTTTGGCGCGTAACATGGCATGCATATTGTTGTCATATACCTGCATCACTTCAGGCAAACTCGAGCTACTGAGTACTTGATAGGCGATTGCATCCGCAGGGTCAGGAATCGTCACGTCCCCTTCAACTGCGGTACACGCGACCAAGCAAAAGCATGCTAGCATAATAATGAGTAATCGTTGCATGTACATCCCATTTCAAAGGAAAGCTATGACCACTGTTGATATTATCACTGACGGAGCCTGTTCAGGCAACCCGGGCCACGGTGGGTGGGCAACGATTATCGTCGATTCAAACGGAACCACCACAGAGTTCAGTGGCAGTGTCGCAAACACAACCAACAATCAGATGGAATTAACTGCAATCATCGAAGGTCTACAGCGTGTCGCCCCATCCTTGACAGTACATATATATACCGACAGTCAGTACGTGATTAACGGCATCACAAAATGGGTATTCGCGTGGCAAAAAAACGGTTGGAAAACCAAAGACGGATCAGCTGTTGAGAATCAAGCGTTATGGCGTACACTAGTATCACTGACGCACACACACGTTCATTGGCATTACGTGCGCGGGCACAATGGACACACGCTCAATGAGCGCGCAAATACGCTGGCACAACAACGTGCGCGGGCAATTACTTCGTCATCATCCAAACAATCAGATACACCGGTGCGCATGCAACTAACCGAGGACGCTTATCCACGCTACATCAGCCTCGTTGGTTCGGAATTTCGTCAGCATGCGACATGGGGGGAGTGCAAACATGCGGTTCATGGAGTATCAGGCGCACTCTTCAAAAAAGTGCGTAACGCCGATGAACTTGCCGCACAACGCAAGCTCTGGAAAGTACACGCCGAGACACCATAATCACGGAACTTCTTTGTACCATTCTTCGTCAGATACGTATTGTTGGGATTAGCGAAAGTCGAACTGCTGTGCACACACGAATCATTGCCATTCTTCTCTCTTTGATGCTGATACTCACCGCATGCGGTCAAAATGCATCTCCGCTGCCAACCATCCCAGCCGGCGGCAACGGCGGTGAGAACGGAGGTGAGGATTCAGACAATAACGGTCAACAAATCATCATCACCTACGGTGCATACGATTACGAACGCGAGACATATACCGCCTTAGCTGAACGCTTCATGCAGGAACATCCAAACATCCGCGTCGTCATTGTCTCACTTGACGAGGCCATGCAGAGTCAACCAGACGCAAATGGCAACTTCCCTGCCGAATCCTCGATGACGATGCTGCGCAAGATTGTCACCATTGCCGACGTTTCACCCTCTTGGTGGCTCACCAAAGAAGCCTTGGGTTCACCCTTGGTACTCGATCTTAAACCGTATTTAGAAGCTGATACGAGTTTTGATCGCGACGATTACTATCCGGGGATTCTCGAACGGTTTACCTATGATGGCGGGCTATACTCGTTGCCGCGTACCGTCAATGTGCAAGCACTGTCATACAACAAAACATTGTTTGAACGCGAGAGTATTCCAATCCCCGAAAACGCCTGGAGCTTCAATGATCTCCTCAACACCGCGGAGCGATTAGCCAAGGTGGAAAACGGCAAAGTCACACGCTATGGTTGGTTTGACTCAAGCGGTGGCAATGTTATCCTCACGAACCTCTTTGCACAAGCAGGTATCGACGTGCTTTCGATGCCGTTGAGTGACCTCAAACCTGGCGACCAGCGCATTATTGACGTATACCGAAAGTACAAAGATTTGGTCGATCGCGGCGTCATCTTGCCACCGAACCCGTATTCTGTGATGCCGGCCGTCACACAGGGCGAAGCAACAACCATGCCGGTCGACGGTGGTGACCCGGTGCAGCGAATCCGCGATGGCCAAATTGGAATCTGGAGTGATAGTGCCCTGTTTACAGGTGATCCGAGTACACCGCCCGTTGACTTCACGGTAGCCAGTGTCGCATCGCCTGTGGGACCGCATGTGGACATGACCACCTATGCTGAGGGCTTCATGGTGAGTGGTGGCACAACAAATCCCAAGGCGGCTTGGACGTTCGTGGAGTGGATGACCCGCCAAGAAATACCGTCATCGTACATGCCAACAAATTATCCAGGGCTGATTTATGCACGACAGTCACTGGCAAATCAACTAACCAGCACAGACCCTGATGCACAGGCTCGCCTAGAAACGTACAAATTTACGGTCGAGAATATGCCACCACCTGCGTTCTACCCCAACCAGGAATTTGCCGTCTACTACAACATGCTAGGTGGCGTCAGCATGCTCTTTGAGCAACCGGTAAAAACCCCTGAACAGGCGTACGAACAGGTCCTACAAAACATTCGCGATCAAAACAATTACGCACAAACAACACCGAGTCCGACACCGGACTTGCGCCCAGTCGTGATGGCCACCCCAGTCATTCAGGAGGTGAAACCTGGGCAGACCGTGGTGAAGTATGCGGCATACGGCATGTCAATGAGCGAGTTGCGACGCATTTTGCGCACGTTTAACGATACCGAACCCGACATCTTTGTGGAGATTGTACAAACTGATAATATCTCCCGGAATTTGACGTTCACTGATATTGCCAATCAAGCAGACTGCTTCTGGTGGGGTGCGTCGTTGCCAACGAATGCAACAGAGTTAGCAGCAGTATCAGATATGCAGGCCATTATTGATGCGGACGGATCCATCGACACCACGGATATTCCTCCTGCACTCTTTGACATGCTCACCTACGAAGGACGATTAATCGGCTTCCCCAATGCATATTCGGGTCGCGCCTTGGTGTATCAACCAGAGTTGCTTCGCAAAGCCGGCATTGATGCGCCAAGTGTTACATGGAAAGCAGAAGACTTTCTCAAAGCAGCTAAGGCGATCACAGCGAACGGCGTATACGGGTATTCATCTCTCGGCAATTATCTTGGCGACTTGAATTTTTGGGTTGGTCAATTTGGCGGCATGATGTCAACCGGGCTCGGTTCGGATTTGCGTGTCACCTTCACCAATCCGAACACAATCAAAGCCGTGGACTGGTTCATGCGCCTACACACTGAGCACAATGTGATGCCCAAACCCGTCTTCTTCTATCGTACTGACCATTCTGATCAGCCAGGTGACACCAGTTACGATCTCATGACGCAAGGCAAGATCGGCATGTGGATTGATACATCATTAGGACAGTATGACCCGAACGCACCGAAGGAACCTGGACAGGCCACTT
>VGPG01000152.1 GCA_016875555.1 Chloroflexota bacterium
CCGGTAGTGCGCAGTCGATTGGGGTCACGTGTTTTGACCTCGCGGAGCATGGCTTCGACAAAGCGCATGCGCTTTTCGGCGAGTGGGAAGCACTCCGGAAAATCGGCGTTGTCCCAGTCCCAACAACGCTTATCGACTTCGCTACCGATATCGGGCTCATTAAACACATCCCACGCCAAAATACCTGGACGGTTCGCAAAATAGTTGACCAGTGGTCGTACGTGTGACGTGATTGCACTCGCATAATGATCGGGGTCCATCTCGTGCTTGGGGTGGTCAATTAACAGTACGGGGATGACGTAGATGCCACGGGCGTTTGCGAGATTAATCAACTCTTCGAGATGTTGTAGCGCAATATTGGGTTGCCCTACCTTGTCAAAAATCGGTACGGCACCGCCGAAAACGTAGTAATTCAAAAAGAGTCGAATGGTGTTGACACCTAACCCGCGTAAGCGGTCGAGGTCGGCGGTCATGGCCGGTACGTCCCAGGCACAATTGGCGTCGGCGCCGAATTGGAGCGACCAACAGCGACTGGCATCGATGCCGGTGGCACGCACGTAGTTCATTCCGCGTACTTCGAAAGGAACGCTGCCAGCCATTAAACGTGGCCCCTCAGCGCTGACCCAATGCATGTGTGGATCGGATGGGACGTTATAAAACCACTGATAGTACTGCGTGATGGCCTGTACTTCGTTGCCGAGTAGGCCGAGCAATACTTGGTTGCCGGGGTGCAACTCGAAGCGCCGGCGCTCGAAGTACTGCACGGTCAAGGTGCGTCCTTC
Organism: Chloroflexota bacterium; assembly: GCA_016875555.1. GTDB lineage: Bacteria > Chloroflexota > Chloroflexia > Chloroflexales > Roseiflexaceae > UBA965. The sequence goes on from VGPG01000152.1 coordinate 783, forward strand.
GATGGTTGTCACAAATTCGCCGGTAATCGGATATCCAAATCGGGTGAGCCCACCGTTGCGTTGCCAGTATCGCGCAAATTCACCACAAATGCGGTGTCCGGTCTCAGCAAATGATTGACACCCGTTGATACGTTCTTGCGGTCCGTACTGCCATGAACTGCCCGTCAGCTCAAGAATGCGTGCACCGAGTCGCCCTGCGGTTACGACGCCGTTGGGTTGAATCTCGAGTCGGTCACGCTCAAACCATTGTACGGTCAGGGGCACGCCCTCAACGAATTCGCGCGTTTGTGCGCCTTTGGGGTACCCGAATACGCGCAAACCACCGTTGCGCTCCCAGTATTGGCGGATTGCTCCGCTGATGCACTGCCCTGTCTCAGGGAAACAACGTGTATCTGAAGCCTGCACCGAAAGCGGAAAAAGCGTCAAAATGAACGTCCATACGACCAACTGAATTCGCCACTGCGTCCGCACCATGAACACCTCAGTCCAGTACCTACATTTGATATACCTCCAAATTACTATAGCATATAGTGACATGAATGGAAAACTGCGCGGCACGTTCACCGATCGTGAACATGCCGCGTCGTAGTAGTGGTTACCGTTTTGGTGTTGGTGACTTTGTGAATGTCACACGCACAATACTTGTTGGTGAACGTGTGAATGTCATCGTGATTCGTACCATTTGTGTTGGTGATCGCGTCGGCGTGGCCGTTTTTCTTGCGGTAGGCGTTTTGCTTGGGGTGTGCGTCTGCGTCGGCGTCATACTCTTGTAGACGGTGAGCGTTGGTATCTTAAAGGTAATTGTGGGAATGACAACAATCGATGTGCGCGATGCTAACCGGAAGCGCGTGGCTGTTGCGGCTAATGCTGTCTCAGTCGCCCCGAATTGAGCCCATCGGGTCTCGGTCAAGTTGACGTCATCCGCCACTTTGGTACGCGTCAATCCGGCTATTCTGGTACTTGTGCCGGCGATAGCAGTGAGTTTACTGTTGACGCCGTGTGTGGCCGTCTGTGTTTGACGTGCAATAAACGTCGCTGTGACCGGTTTAATGGGCGGTACAGTTATGATCGGTCGACGCGTCGGCGATGCGGTTGGCGATGCCGTGAGCGTCAACGTCGGACTCACATAATCAACACCAATGCCAGTGGCATAGCGTTTGGTAATGTCAGTCGCCGTAAGCGCCGAGTTGACCAACTCGAATGCACTCATCTCGCCATTTGAGGCATTAATGCCGCCGATAGTCATCGTTGTGGTATTTGACACACGGAACGGGAGGAGCGTGGCTGCACCGAGCCCTTGTGCGACCATGTTGCCATTGATGAAGATTTGTAACGTCTGCCCTTTCTTCACAAAGGCCATGTGATACCAGCGATTATGTGGATACTGTGTCGTGTTGATCTGATAGAATAGCCCGGCGTACGAAATACGGTTGGGGGCGATGACGTTGATTGATGGACGATTGAGACCGTTTTGTACGAGCGTACCTAGGTCACTCAGGGTGTTGCCAAAGCGGGCCCAGAACATCATCGTGCTGTCGCTCCCTGCCACGAGTGCGGCCGATGAAGTAATCTGTAGGGTCTTTCCTTTTGCCATCTGCATCACACCAATGCGTTCACTCGGTCGTGCCACGTACGATCGATCCGGGTAGTAGATGGATGGACAGGTGCCACCTTCGCAGAAGAGTTTCGTTTGACCAAACGGTATGCTCACATCATTGAATGAGAGCACACCAATCGGTACTTGTGTCGGTAGTTGTCCCGCAAATCTGACGAGCGTGTTGATGGTCGTCGTATTTATGGCCACATTGAAGATGTTGATTTCGTCAATCTCACCAGAGAACGAATGTTGTTGATCGGGACGTCGTGCCACCACAAATCGATTGGTGACGTTGTACGATGCCAGTGAACTACTGGTCCGTGAGGCGACTGCGTTGTTATCGACGTACAGGGTACGTTGCCGCGCATTAATGACACAGACGTAGTGATGCCAATCACTGTCTTGAATGGGACGTTGGCTGGCTACCTCGTCACCATAGATGCCACAAATAAAGTATCCGTTGTCGTCAAATCCCATGTTGAAGTTGGTATTGACGCCTGCGACACCATGCGATACTAATGTCTCGGCTTTGTCGAATGTACTGCGTCGCGCCCATAATGCCACCGAAAATGTAGTGTTCAGATTGAAAGACGTCGTACTCTGTAACATGCCGTCATTCGCCGGAGTGAATTGCACCGCACGTCCAAATACTCCCTTCACTGAGATTGGACATCCTGTGGCCGGACAAGCATATTGACGTACAGCCGCTGATGTCAGTCTAACGCGATCCGAGTACGTACTTCCGGGCGGCAAGAACTGGTTGACGTTCATCGTGTGGTGGAACTGGCTCCCGCCCCACGGCTCAGGCGTCAGTGTCGGTGCCGCGTTGGTTGTGTCAATTTCGATGTAATCAGTGGCGTCACTTGCTAGTAAGTGCGTTCCTGGGAAGATACATCGTGCGAACTTAGGAATAATCGATTTATCTTGGCTTGACGCAGAGAACGATCCGTTAAATGCACCATTCGACCCAATGCTGAAACTAGCCCGATCATCAAGTGAAATGGGCTTCTTATCTTGATCAAAGAGTTGTACATAGGCCCGGAGTGGTGTTCCTGCCTGGTGAATACCTTCAAATCCATCAAGTCCACCCTGCACTACTACACGTGCACTTCGTCCATAGATGCGGCACGATACATCAGTTGGGGCTAGTACGTTCACGGTGAAGTCAAATCCACCGAGTTCGACGCGGTCGACGTGCGTATTCTCTGCATAAAATCGCACGCGGTCGAGTGGATCGGTTGGGATTGTCACATCAATCACGCCGTCATCATCAGTATCTGCGTTGTTCGAGTAGAGGTTTCGGATACTGTGCGCGTTTACCTCCACCGTAAAGTCGGTTCCAAGGACGGCTGCACCATCTGCAGTCACCGTGATGGGAATGGTGACGTACGTGTTGGCTGGTACGGTCACGGAGAGTTCGCCTTCGTTGAGGTTGATGGACCAACTTGGTGGCGTATTGCTATCAAATTGCAAGTTGAAGGTTTTGCTGTTGACAGCATCGTCATTGTGCAAATTAAACGCATGCGTGAATACAGGCGTTGGTTCATCAGGCGTGGCTTCAAATTCCACCACGTTCTCTTGCTCCATCTCGCCATCCTGATTGCCGAGAGTCACCTCGCCAGCCACCGGGTCAATGGTCACGCGTATGCACGTATGGAATTCGAACACACCTGCAGCGACTTGGTCATCTGTTAATTCGTAGTCAGGTGTCCATTCCAAATACACGTCGGTGTATCCACCTGCAGGGAGTGTCGCAAGTGCAGGGAAGGTGTTTTTGTCCACACTCCCCAATAATGCCCATCCATCCGATCCACTGACACCTACACCACCCGGATTAGTAATGTGGAACTTTACTACCACGTTTGTTGCGTCAATAGTACCCAAATTGCGCACGCGTGCGTAGATCCGATTCAGTGATCCTACAGCTGGGGCATCGCCGTTGCCACGTGGCACTGGCACACCAGACAAATCGTTCCACATGCCGTTACGGTAATTGTTATAGCCGTTTAGCGGACTGTCTATCCAGATGTCTGTTGTTTCGTAGCTGTTGCCGGGAGCTTCACGCCATGGGCGCAAACCAACATCTGGCTCGTTGACGGCTGCAGTGAATCGGATGCGCACGCAGTATATCTCAGGATCGCTAATGCCTGTTTGTACATCAGTAAGCACATCAATGAAGATACTATCACCAACATTATTATTGATATCACCTTTTTCAAATAAATTGTTTCGATCGCCACTTTCACCAATAACCGTCACCCACGGATTTCCTTCCCCTGGTGAGGTATTCACACGTTCAACCAGGATGCCCTCATCGGGAATTCCGCCGTACTGTGAATTTAGTTCGTCACCGAGCATCTTGATGCGGGCGCTGATTAAATAATAGCGAGAACCGGTGATGGGTATTTTGATGACCTGTGGTCGGGCGTCTGGGACTTGTTCAAGTACGCGGATACACGTTCGGTCGGTTGTCTGTTTGCTCGTAATCTCGATGTAGTTTGCTTTGGGCATCCACCCCGGGAATGCCATGTCATCTTGCTTCTCAAACGCGCCCGTTTGGCCAGGCATGTTTGAGTCAAGCAATTCGAATTCACTGTCGTAATTGCTCGGATGTGCGGGGCCCCCTTGTTGGAACGCATGGCCCAATTCGTGCCCCATACGGCCATACGTGGAAATTGCCGAGCTGCTCGGGTTCTCGCTCATAATGACACAGCCGTAATCAGTGTTGTTTTCGACGCCGGGCAAATCAAAGTTACTGCTAAACGACGTATTACAGATTGTAGCCTGTCCGCGATGAAACTGGAGTGTATTTCGCTCCGACATAAAGACGAGCACACCCTCGTATTCATTAAAATTGTACGTATTTGGAACAACATTTATGGCATCGTTGAATAGTGTGTCGAACTTGCCATTTTCACTGAGGTCGCCATCGTCGTAGTCATCAATATATGCACTGCGACTTTTAGGTAATTCGTACAAATCAGTGATATCCCAGGCAAATGAGATATTGTTGTACGATGTGTTCTTCCAAAGTGTGTTTTGAGGAACCATCAAGTCATCTTCGACATTGCCACAGAATGGGTCATTGCTTCCCGATGCGTCACCGAGCAGCAGTGCTTCGTCGGCTGCATCTTTTGCATAACACGAGATGGCACTGTAATCATCAAAGTAGACACGTATGATTAAGAATTTTTGTTCACCCATGACTTTTCCACGTGGTTGCGGTTTGACGCCACGCGTTGCTAGCCATTGATCCATGCCTGCAATCGGCTCTTCGGGCTTCGTGTCGCCCAAATTTACCACCATCGGAGTATCATCACCGTTATGCCATTCTGCTCCAATTGCATGCGCAGCTGCATCGGTTTCGAGTACATCTAGCTTGCGCACGAGTTGTTGTCCGGCCACGGTGTGTGCTCCGCGTTGCGTTGTGGGGGTCCACATGGTCACAACAATTGTAAGCAACAAAATGCCCACACTCAACATTCGAATCAATGGTCGACGCGGCATAATCGCCTCCTTAGTGGGTTGACATAGTGTTTTCAAGAATGTGCAAGTATAGCATTCATATGCTGATATGTAAATAGTTAATTGGGGTGACACCTGTGTCCATGGTTGACACAGATGGGAACACGTCGTTAAGGGTGCATACTACCGATGAATTGTGAATGCGGAAGTCTATACCACTGGTGTGGAATTGTACATATAAGGTGTATGCGACGATGGCATTGATAGCACGATGTGAACCATATTGTGGAGATCGAAATTCATTGAATGAATGGCCTAGACAAACGTGAGGTGCATCTGGCCAAAGATACCGAAATCTGCATGCAGGGTGCTCCCGGCTTGCACGGCTACCGACCGCATCGGTGAGCCGGTGATTATGATGTCGCCAGCATGAAGTGATCCACCGAGTCCTTCAAGGGTGCTGAGTTTGTTCGCCAAAAACGCCAGCGGTGCGGCTGGGTGCCCCATTACATCTTGAACCGGTGCCTGCTGGGCGTGGCCGTCAACAGTCATCGTCAATATCACGGATTCCCAATCAATCTGTGCTGGGACGATTGGTGTATGACCGAGTACGACCCATCCGGTGCCTGCGTTATCAGCAAGGGAGTCAGTAGCAGTCGCTTGAAGCGCTCCAACCCGACTGTCAATGACTTCAATGGCCGCCCACACGTACTTGGTGGCGGCGATGACGTCTGCGATTGTGGTTGCCGACCCATCAAGTGGTCGCGCCAGTTCAAACGCGAGTTCAGGTTCGGCACGCGTGTCACATAGATGACTGACTCGTATGG
>VGPG01000153.1 GCA_016875555.1 Chloroflexota bacterium
AGACCGTGGTCGCACCGGCCGATATGCCGGCTGAACCTCGGGCAACGGTGGATGGTTACGCCATCCGTACCAGCGATGGCGATGTGCCGCGTCAGGTTATCGCCGAGTTAACCGCTGGTGGTGGTGAGCGCCTGACATTAGCACCTGGTCAAGCCACCCGCATCATGACCGGCGCCCCACTGCCAGCAGGTGCTGATGCCGCCGTCATGGTCGAGCGTACCCAAGAGGTCGATGGCGTCTTGACCTATCAAGGTACTGTGCGCGCTGGCGAATGTGTCTTGCCGGTCGGTAGTGATATGCGTTGTGATGATGTCATTATTCCTACCGGCGTGACACTCTTACCCGGTGATGTTGGTCTGTTGACCAATATCGGGTTATCGCACGTAGCCGTCTACCGTCGCCCCGTAGTAGCCGTGCTCTCAACAGGCGACGAAGTCTACGAGTATGACGAACCCGTGCCGTATGGTGGCGTGCGCGACTCGAACCGACACGCCTTGATGGCAGCGATTGAGTCGGCCGGGTGCGAGGCGCGTTCGCTTGGAATTGCTCGCGATGACCAGGCGTTCCAACGCCAAAAAATCATGGAGGGGCTGTCATACGCCGACGTCCTGATTACCAGTGGTGGCGTGTCGATGGGCACCAAGGATTTCATCAAGCCGTTGCTGGCCGAGATTGGCACGGTGCATTTTGGCCGGATTGCCTTTAAGCCGGGCAAGCCGACGATGTGTGCCACGGTCGGCGATCGCATCATGTTTGGCTTGCCCGGCAACCCGGTCTCATCGCTGGTGTCGTTCGAGGTGTTTGTGCGCCCGGCGCTCCGGCGCCTGATGGGCGATGCAACGCCTGATCGCCCGCGGGTACCTGTGTATCTGTCTGAGTCCATCAAGCCCTCGCCCGATCGCCCCGAGTATCAACGTGCGATTGTGCGCTGGCAGGATGGACGGCTGGTGGCGAGTACCACCGGTGCCCAAGGCTCGAGTCGCTTGTTGTCGATGCGAGCGGCGAATGCATTGCTGGTCATAGCACCGGGCGATGAGCGCTTAGCGGTGGGGAGTAACGTCGAGGCCTTGATTGTGGGTGAGGTGCGCTGATGGATGCCGTCAATAAGTTGCGTCATGTATTCACTACGGTGGCAGTCCCTGCAGATGCAGCCCCGATGGCAGAGTATATGAAGCATGTTGCCCCCTTTTTGGGTGTAAAAACTGATGTGCGTCGCCGCATGGTACGTCAGTGGTGTGCCCAGGTGCCACTGGCCTCTGCCGATGACGTTATCACACTTGCACACCACTTGCTCGCCGAGCCCGAACGGGAGTTTCATTATGCGGTAGCTGATGTGACGGCGTCTCGACTCAAACTGCTTGATGCGTCGTTTGTGGAGTGCCACGCTGAGCACTTGTTGCTCAAGCATCCGTGGTGGGATACGGTGGATTTGTGGGGGAGCGATGTTATCAATCCTCTGTGTGTGCGCCACGATTGTACGGCGACGATGTGGCAGTGGAACGCGAGTGGCAATCGTTGGCTCATTCGGGCATCGATTCAGCATCAACGTGGGCGTAAGCGTGACTATGACGTTGAATTGATTTTGGCGCTCTGTACGCCGCATATCACCGATGGAGAGTTTTTTGTGGCCAAAGCGATTGGCTGGGCCTTGCGTGATATGGCCAAGTATCAGCCGGTGCGTGTGCGTCAGTTTGTCGATGCACATCCACAACTGAGCGCAGTAGCGCGGCGCGAAGCGTTGCGTGGGTTGGATCGTCTCGATACTTAATTTGCACAGCAGGTCGCGATTGTGCTATCATATGCGTGTCGCCGATGTAGCTCAGTGGCAGAGCAGCTGTTTCGTAAACAGCAGGTCGTCGGTTCAACCCCGACCATCGGCTCCACGTGATAAACGCACAGCGTGCCTCGCAAGAGCAGCTGTGCGTTTTGCGTTAGAGGAGATCATATGGATGCGGTTTTTCCTACTTGCGATACGTGGCTTGAGTCCTATCGTGAACGGTGGCTAACCCACTATCAGGACACTGGTACCATTGATTGGACGTTGTACCCAGCCCTCAAACTCAACACCACCCCTGCCGGTCTTGCTGTCGATGTGACACAGGCGAATGTATTGCTGATTACCTCGGCGGGTGGCTATGTTCCGGACATTCACGAACCGTTTGACGCGGCCAACGACCTCGGCGATTATTCGATTCGCCTCATTGATACGCATCATGGACCGAGCGCATACCGCTTTGCTCACGACCACTACGATCATACGGCTGTTGATGCAGACCCGCAAGTGTTGGTGCCCGTATCACATTTGCTCGAGATGAAAGATGAAGGTGTAATTGGCGAGCTGGCCCCACAGGTAGTGAGTTTTATGGGGTATCAGCCGGATTTGGGTCGCGTGGTTGACGAAATGATCCCCGAGATTGTGCAGGTAGCTCGCGATTTGCGCGTCGATGCAGCATTCTTGGTGCCGTCATGACCGCTCTGCACACAGTCCGTGGGACTGATTGCCCGAGCACTCGAGGTGGCCGGAGTTGCCACAGCGATGACCAGCTGGAACGTCGGCAAGACGGTTGGTGTTGCCCCACCACGTGCAACCATGACGCGCCTGAGCCGTGGTGCCACCATCGGCAACCCAGGTGATAATGCGCAACAACGTCGCGTGATTGCGGCGACGCTGGCCTTGTTGGCGCATCCAGCGCCCCTTGCACTCGTCATGCTCGACGAAAAGTAACATCGTCGGGGTCATAGCAGCCATTAATCGACGTCAGCTGCCCGGCTGGCGTCTTTTTTGCATAAAAAACGGACACGCAGATAGAACGATATGGCACAATGCCGTGCGCGATGAAGGCGCACCAAAAAAGTCATGCATACGGGAACATAGTACGTACACAAAGATAGTGGCGCTCTAGCTGGCATTGTCTATAAATGTCCGAACATACGAACATATACGATATAATTCATATAGGAGACACAGTGGGATGGATGTTTTGGGCTGACAAAATTATGTTACGCTGTGTGCATACCAAACCAGAACCGAATAGTACCCGATGGAGGGCAACATGCGTGTGGGAATGATTGGAATTGGCGGCATAGCTGATGTCTATCGCAAGGGATTGGTGCAGTATAATCAGCCAATTGCGGCGGTGTGTGACATCAACGGAGCGCGGGTGGCTGAGGTGGCAGCTGCCACAGGTGCCACTGGGTATACCGATTATCGCGAGATGATTGCGAAAGAGCAGTTAGATGCGGTATTCATTTCGATTCCGCCGGGTGTACACGGCAATCAGGTGATTGATGTGGTCAAGAGTGGAGCGGCGGTATTTGTGGCCAAACCGATTGGACTCGACAAAGCGCTGGTTCAACAGACGCATGCGGCGATTGTTGCAAGCGGCGTCATCAATCAGGTTGGCTACATGGCTCGCTACGCCGATATTGCAGCCAAGGCGCGTGAGTTAATTGGTGACCGCAAAATAGTGATGGGTCTAGCACGCTTCATGGTGCGTATGCCAACAAACCATCCATGGTGGGGCAAGCGTTCTATATGTGGTGGGCAAATAATCGAACAGAGCACGCACATGTTTGATTTGTTGCGTTATTTGATGGGCGAGGTGGTACAGGTACAGTCCTACGGCCATCAAGGTGCCGGTGACGACATTGCGGACTTCGAAGATAGCACGATTGTCAACTTGCGTTTCGCCAGCGGAGGGATCGGGAGTGTAGTGAGCACGAGTTGTACGCAGGTACCCGATGGGGCGGCGTGGGAGTTAACGGGGCGTGATTTGTATCTCAAGTTAACCATGGATCTTGATTTGAGTGGTGTCATTGATGGTCAGCCGGTGAGCTACCGCGGTGACGAGAGTGGCTATATTCGTCAGGTCGGCGAGTTTTTGCAGGCAGTACGTACCAAGGATCAAGCGCTGGTACGCTCGTCGTATGCGGATGCCCTGCAAACCTTAGTAGTGACGATGGCGGCAGAGGAGTCGTTGCAGACCGGTGGCCGCCCAGTGAATGTAGAAGGATAGCACGATGCACTTTGGAACGATGCAGAACGTCATTAATGAGTCAGTCGGTGGCGTCTTCTCACGGGCGGCGCAGTTGGGGTTTGTCAGTGTGGAGTTGGACTGGGGGCGGCCGGATGATGCCTTGCCAGGTGGCGTGTTGAGCCCGACCATGCGCGAGATGATTCCCAAAACCGCACGACTCAACGACATCACGGTTGCCTCGGTTGCGGCACATTTTTTGAATAACGGTAATATTGCGAGTGCAGGTGCGTCCGTGGTAGCAGATGCCATGGTACAGATTCGTCGTGGTATCACCGTATGTAAAGAGGTTGGCGCAAAAGTGCTCCTCGTACCGTTTTTCTTTAAAGGGGAAATCGAAGGTGATGAGGGCATTGAACGTCTCATCCGTAATTTGCGCACGTTGGCACCAGATGCTGAGCAAGCCGGTGTCGTATTGGGCATCGAAAACACCCTATCAGCCGCCCAGAATGCGGCCGTTGTTGATGCGGTGAACTCGGCGGCGGTTGGTGTCTACTGGGACATGGCGAACGGTATTGCCGTTGGGTACGATGCGGTTGCCGATGTGCACACATTAGGCAAGCGGATTGTGCAGGTCCACGCCAAGGAGTATGCCCATGACGGCGGCGTTACGGGTACTCGGGCCAACCCACGCTTTGATTTGCTCAACAAAAAGCCACTCGGGGCTGGCGACGTGCCGCTTCGAGGTGTATTACACGCACTCACGCAGGTAGGATACACTGGGTATGTGGTCCTCGAGACGGGAGTGTTTGGCGATCACCACACCTCGGCACGGGCTGCACTCGACGCCTTGCGTGCTGCGCACGCCTAAAGGAGATGCTCATGAAAGTGTCATTTATTACGGCGAATTATGTGGCACGCGAAGTTGGCTTTCACATGACGGAAGGGTGGGGACAGGGCGATGCGGCCACCCAGGCGTATTACCGGCCACTCGAAACATACGCTCCGCGCATCAACGAGTTGTTTGGCTTGATTGCGGCCCAGGGATACAGCTATGTGGATATCTGGACTGCGCATTTGCACTGGGCATGGGCCACCAATGAGCACATTGCCATTGTCAAGGCGGCAGCACAGCAGCACGGCTTGACGCCCTTGTGCTACGGCGGTGGGTTCGGTCATACTGAGGCGGAGTTTAGTCGTGCATGTTATACCGCACAGGCCATTGGTATCAGTGTCATGGCGGGATCGACGCCGTTGCTCGTACAAAGTCGTATGGCGGTGACATCCATTCTTGCCGAGCATGAGTGTTATTTGGCGATTGAGAATCACCCGGCTGAGAAGACGCCTGCTGATGTGCTGGCACAAATCGGTGATGGTGGGAATGGACGTATTGGTACGGCAATTGACACGGGATGGTGGGGAACACAGGGGTACGATGCAGCCGACGCCATTGATGCGCTCTACCCGCATATCATGGCGGTGCACCTCAAAGACGTGCTAGCCGCTGGTGCCCATGATACCTGTCGATTTGGTCAGGGCGTTGTACCAATTACGCGCTGTATCCAACTGTTGAAACAACGCGGATATCAGGGACCATTGGCGATTGAGCATGAGCCAAACACCTTTGATCCGACCGAGGATTGTGTGGCAATGCGTCAAATGGTGTTGTACGAACTCGGGATGTAGTGGTTTGTGTGTCGGGGAGATGGCCGGTGGTCACTAGACCACCGGCCATCGGCGTCTGAGGGTACCTATGGGATGTGCCGAAGTGCGTGTTCAGCAGCGCGTTGTAGCGGTTCGTGGCGTAGGCGTGTGGCCACATCAAGTCCGGTGTGTGCGAGCAGGTGGAGATCAATGTGTGGCGGACGTTGATCATGAGGGAGCGAGAGGATTACATTGGCGATTTCGACTGAGAGTTTGGCCTGCAAGGGTGGGTAAATCGTTGTGTGTGTCCGATAGGCATATACGATTTGGGCAGCATTAATCATGTTGGCGAGGGCATGTGCTCCATCAACTCCATGTTTGTAGGCCACATGTTCAATGTGCATGCGATTGAGCCACGCTTCTGCGAGGTGTGCATAATCGGCTTCGGTATAGAGACTAATCGCCAACTCATTAGCATCTCGGGCTGCAAACACGTAAGTGGATGCGGCGTCTGGTAGGGCATCAGCAAGCCGTGCAAGGAGCGATGATTTGATGTCACAGATATCTGCACGCCAAAAATCTGCGTAGTGGTCACAAATTTCGAGGACTTCGTCACACGCATCAAGGCCGTGCATGAGCGTTTCGATGCGTTGGTCGTGTGCGCTGATATCAGAGAAGTCGCGGTCTAGTTCTGCTTGTTGGTACTGGGTACGCATGTAGTCTTCTGGAACGTGTATTTTGGTACGAAAGCGTAGTGCTTCGGCGTTGGCAGCTATGGCATCACGCAACATCGCATGCCGATTAACTCCGGGCAGTGTCGCAAATTGTCGGAGCACATCTGCGTGACAATGCTGTGTCCAGCTATACTCGAGTACCACACGATCCTCGGTGCGATATTTGAGCGCCTCATGGATGCACTCCATGGCATATTGCAGGTATTTGGGGTGATCAACATCAAGCAGATCCCGAAGCGACGCATATAGATTGGCACGATTCATCA
>VGPG01000154.1 GCA_016875555.1 Chloroflexota bacterium
CCATCGCCTTGGGTGCCGAGAGTACCACCGCCCCTGCAGTCAATAACGCCATGGACGCCGTGGTGGCCGCCGCCAAGCGACACGGGATAAGTAGCGGTACGCATGCGAGCGACCCGGCTATTCTCAAACAGTGGCAGCACAAGGGCATGCAAATGATGCTGTGCGGTAGCGATGTGCGCTTTTTGCAACACGGCGCCAAAGCGATGCTCGACGGGCTCCGCTAGGCACCGACCGGCCTCAGCATGGTATGATACCAAGTGTCCGACGGCAGATCATCGCTGGTGGCAACACCAGAGGAACTTCCCGACTCCTCGTGTGGGTTCGCCCGCACAGGTCGCCCTGCGAAACCGTAAGCAGGGGCGCGCGTCTGGTAACGGGCGCATGACGCAAGTCGACAACAGAGAGCAGTCCCGCCGATGGCCCGCACGGGCTCAGGTAAGGGGTGAAAGGGTGCGGTAAGAGCGCACCAGCGGGGGTGGCAACACACCCGGCTAGGTGACTGCGCCGACTGATGGGGAGCAAGGTGCGTGGGGTGGGCTACCTGGTGGGAGCCGCAAGGCGTTTGTACTACCTCGTTCACTCGCATCGCCGCGATGACCACAATGCGGGTAACACCCGCGGCGTGAGGAATCGCCTGGCCCTACGGCCAGAGAGAGATGATGGTCAACTACAGAATCGGGGGTATCGCCGTCGGACGTACTCCCCTCCTGCCTTGTTACGGATTGCACATCTGACAATGCTCGGCTGATGCCAATCCATCACCACTGCCTTGTTCATATCGATGGTCACACCGAATACACCCGAACACCTCCGCTTTGCGTAGATTGGTCGGTGTCCCGCACCACTCACACGGTAACCCGTACACCGTTTCAACCACACGCACACCCGGCGCTGCACACGCTGGGCATATCCGCTGTGCATTCGCGACCAGCTGCGCAACCGCCTGTTGAATCACCGCACGCCGCTTGGGATTGCGATGGGCGCGCAAGTCTGTTTCGAGATGAATCGTCTGCTGCGTCTGCAATACCTGCGCCACCTGCGCATCAAACGCCGCATGTGTCGTACATTCTTTGAAGAGCGTTGGCGCTGCACCGCCCGCCCGCAGAATTACCCCTTGGGCGGGGAACCCTACCGCATCACAAAAAGCCCGCGCCGCCTCACACGTCGTCACCTCACGCCGGGCCGCACTCGTCTCAACCGACGTCGCCCAACCCTCAATCACCCAATCATGCCGCCGATCTACCACGACCACCAGCTCGCGATTGATAGTTACCCACGGCACCTCCGGATGCGGCACAAAACTCCCCTCGCTAGCAATGCCCAGATCACAATCACTTGCATCCAATCCAGCCGTGGCCTTAGCAATCGCCGTCTGGTATTGGCTGTCACGCCGTGCAATATCACCCGTAAACGTACCAAACTGATCGGTATTGATGTGCGTCAGCGCCATGACTTCAATACCTAACTCGGCAGCGAGCACTGGTCCAATCACTGACTCCTTACCGTGCATGGTCACCAACACTGCCCGACGCCCTGCAAATATATGCCGTATCTCATTCATGTGACACACCATTCACGCTATGATTCCATGCTTTTTTGTAATACCATCGGCAGCAGCGGATGCGGAAAACGCCGTGGTAACGTCAACGCATAAAACGTCTCCATTAACCCTGGCAACGTGGCAACCTCCACCAATATCCCGCTATCCAATTCATCTTTGACGACAATCAACGGCACTACCGCCAATCCGCGATGCTCACGGGCCACGAGACGCAACATGGCCATATCATCGACTTCGGCGACAATCTGCGGCACTATTTGCATGCGATCAACAAACGCATCAAACTCTGTGCGAATACTCGAGGGATGTGAGGGAAGCACAATCGGCTCCTCTCGTAAATAATCGGCCAATGCACGTTGCCCCTGTGCCACAGGTGGATGCCCAACCAGACTCACCGGTTGCTGCGCAATCGTGTGTACCATCAAATTGGCCACTCGATGACTCGGCATCACATTCGACAATACCACATCAAGTTCATAATTTGCTAAATCCTGAAGCAGTTCATCCATGCGCCCCGACCGGATGCTGATGCCGTGACCCGGTTGGGCGATGACTGGTCGCAAAAATGTGATTTGTAAATTACGCGACAACGTGGCCAGTGCCCCAACCCGAAGCACCTGTTGTCGCGGTTCATCACGCACCCCCATCGTCGCCTGCAGTTCTTCGCCTCTGGCAAATATCGCATCAGCATACGCAAGTGCCACATGCCCCGCCTCGGTGAGCACCATCTGCCGCCCTTGTCGCATAAACAACGGCTGCCCAAAGTATTCTTCGAGTGCGTTGATCTGCATCGAAAGCGCCGACTGCGCAATGTTCTGCTTCTTGGCAGCTCGCGTCAGATTGCCCTCGTGCGCCACAATCCAAAAGTACCGTAGATGATGATAGTTCAACATCATTTATCGTTCTGTTTATATGAATTATTTTGCATAATTCATATATTTTTCAGATTACTTCATGAATGATACCATTTTTTGAGATTCACGGAAGCATGCACCGCTGACTCGACTCGCTCCCTCGAACCACAGACCATTACGCAGAAAGGTCGTCATGGACAGCATCTTGCTCGAAAACCTGATCTCACCAATTACACTAGCATTCCTGCTTGGTATCTTTGCCACGATGATTCGCTCTGATCTCGAAATTCCCGAACCAGTAATTCGAATATTTGCCATCTTCTTGTTGTTTTCGATTGGACTCCAAGGTGGGCATGAATTAGCACTTGCTGATTTTGGTGCCATGCGTGGTGCCATCGTCGTCACCGTGCTCATCATCATCCTCGTGCCGCTTCTCTCGTTCCTTGTAGCACGGTATATCATCAGACTCAGCATCGTCGATGCCGCCGGTGTCGCCGCCCTCTATGGGTCAGTGTCATCCGTCACGTTTGTGGTCTCACGCGCCTATGGCGAAAGCGCCGACACGCCGATGGATGGCTACATCACCGGACTAGTTGCCCTCCTCGAGCTGGGTATTTTTGCGGCACTCTTCTACGGTCGCCTCGCACTAGCACGCGCAACAGATGCCCGGCACACGCCACTCACATCCATCTTGACCGAAACACTGCGTGGACGTGGTCTACTCTTGCTCGGAGGTGGCTTGCTGATTGGCGCAGTATCAGGTGAGACCAATTTTGCCAAAGTCGAGCCGTTTTTCGTCGATTTGTTTCGCGGTGTGCTCGTACTCTTCATCCTCGAGATGGGCATGACTGCCGGGCGTCACCTCAAAGAATTCGCTAGCGTCAGCGGGCGCATGCTCATCTTCGGTATCACCATGCCGTTAGTCAACGGCTTCATCGTGACCGGATTAGCCACACTCGCAGGACTCCCTGTCGGCTCCGTCTTTGTGCTTGGTGCTGTGGCCGCATCAGCGAGTTACATCGATGCACCGGCGGCAGTCCGGGCCACATTCCCCGATGCCAATCCATCGATTTACCTGACATCATCGCTGGGCATCACCTTCCCATTCATGATTGTGGCTGGCATCCCGATTGTATGGCAGATGGCCCAATTTTGGCACGGTGTCTAAAAACCACCATCGCGGTAGAGACGCAGCACTGCTGCGTCTCTACCGCGATAATCATATCAATGCGACGGCGATAAAACACCCCCTACCACTTCTCCCAAATCGGCTCAGGGCTCTCATACACGCGTTTGTCACGGCCAAACACCACAAACCGATCAAGTCCACGAGCGAACCAGCGATCGTGCGTCACCGCAATCACCGTCCCCTCAAAGGCGTTGAGGCCTTGCTCAAGCGCCTCGGCACTGGCCAAGTCCAAGTTGTCGGTCGGCTCATCGAGGAGCAGCAATGTCGCACCCTCGAGCTCAAGCAACAGCACTTGAAACCGTGCTTGCTGACCGCCCGACAACGTCTCAAACGCCTGCTCGGCCTGTCCCGTCAACTCATACCGGCGCAATTTGCTCATGGCAGCTGCAAGATTCAACGAATGCCGGTTCCACAGAATATCGAGCAACGTCTTGCCGATGAACTCCGGGTGCGCATGCGTTTGCGCAAAGAAGCCGGGCACCACGCGTGACCCTAAGCGCCAACTGCCCTCGTGGTGCACACTTGTATCACCCGACAAAAGTCGCAAAAAATGTGACTTACCAGTACCGTTACCGCCCAAAATAGCAACGCGATCGCCGAATTCAATTTCGAGGTCAAACGGCTTGGTCAATTGCTCAATTTGGAGTCCTTTGGTGATGACGGCCTGCACACCGGTACGCCCACCTTTGATGCGCACTTTGATGTCTTGCACCAGTGGTGGTGAATCGGGTGGACCGTCCTCTTCGAAGCGCCGCAAGCGCGTTTGCATGGCACGATAGCGTGGCGCCATGGCGTGGCTCATTTTGGCCTGAATTCCGAGGGTATGCACGAGCTCCGCCAAGCGCTCGCGCTCTTGATTCCAACGCAAGAGCAATTCAGCAAAGCGCTCGTGACGCTGCTTACGCGCCTCGTGCCATGTCTCAAAACCTTCACCGTGCACCCACACCGTGTTGCCCTTGCTGCCATACTCAAACGTGATAATCCGGTTGGCCGCCCGATGCAACAACTCGCGGTCGTGGGTAATAAACAAAATGGTCTTGCGGCTATTAACAATCTGCTCCTCGAGCCAGCGTTTGCCCGGCACATCAAGATAGTTGTCGGGCTCGTCGAGCAACAGCACTTCGTCTGGGCCACGCAGGAGCGCCTCGAGCACAATGCGCTTTTGTTCACCACCCGAGAAGGTGTTAACCAGCCGCTCTGCCATCGCCTCAAACGGCTCTTCAAAAGCCGCCATACAGGCTTTGTCCCACAATACCTCAAAGTCATAGCCACCAGCATCACCCCACTCGTTGATGGCATCGGCAAAGGCCATGTGACTCTCATCGGTACCTTCAGCCAACATGGTACGCTCAGCAGCAATCAGGTTTTTGCCTGCCTGACGCACCGGCTCCGGCAAGACCGAGATCAACAAATCGCGCAATGTCGATTCATCGCGCACCGAGCCAATGAACTGACGCATCACCCCTAGACCACCCGAGCGCACAATGTTGCCCTCTTGGATGGGAATATCACCAGCAATCATGCGCGTCAACGTCGTCTTACCGACACCATTTGGCCCCACAAACGCGGCTTTGGCGCCGTCGCCAATGCGAAAGTTTACATCGCGCAACAAGACACGCCCATCAGAAAGCTCGTAGTAGAGCTCACTTACATCAATATGCCCCACAAAAACCTCACTTTTACATACCTATGTCTATT
Organism: Chloroflexota bacterium; assembly: GCA_016875555.1. Taxonomy (GTDB): domain Bacteria; phylum Chloroflexota; class Chloroflexia; order Chloroflexales; family Roseiflexaceae; genus UBA965. The sequence continues at coordinate 5,303 of VGPG01000154.1, forward strand.
ATACCCGGCTCTCCGTCACATGCTAAAATAGCAGTAACCACCTTGTTACCGATGGAGTCTGCAATGACGCAACACCGCCTGCTCTACCTGATTAACGGCCCTACCTACAAGCCAATTTCACGCCTCGACGCACGGTTTGAGGAGTGGGGCCTGCAGGTTGAGCGCTTTTGGGCCTATAACGACGAATTCCCCACTAGCCTCGACGGCTACGCCGGCATCGTCATAGCCGGCAGTCCCCACGGCGCCTACGAAGATATCCCGTGGATACACCGCGAGCACGAGTTGATTCAAACCGCCGCCCAACAGGGCATCCCCATGCTCGGTATCTGCTTCGGTAGTCAGATTTTGGCGTCGGCGTTGTGCGGGCGCGACCAAGTGTTCCGCCGCAGTTTCTGCGAAATCGGCTATATCCCGCACACCGTGCATGCACCAGCGCACGACGACCCGATTGCCAGTGAGTTGGCCGACGGCGTAATCATGTTCACCTGGCACAACGACGAGGTCAAAGCCGATCACCCTGACATGACGATTCTGGCCAGCACCCTGCTCTGCCCCAATCAAGTCTGGCGCTGGCGCGACCAGCCGGTGTGGGGCATCCAAGGCCACCTCGAGATTCCCATCGAGTTGGCGCCCGCGTGGATCGAGGATAGTCGCGACGTGATGGTCAGCGACGGCGCCGATGTTGATCAACTAATTGCCTCGGCCGTCGACCAGACCCCCGCCCAAAGTATGCTCCGCCGCTTTGCCCACTACATTCAACAGCCAATTACAACGAGGTAACCAGCCATCATGGCCCAAGCGAATTACTGGTTTGAACCGAGTGAGTACCACGGGCGCGTCGCCCGTGTCCAAGCCGAGCTCCGTGCCAAGGGACTCGATGCCTTGATTGCCTTCCAACCCGAAAGTGTGACGTGGCTGACCGGCTTTTTCACCCGCGCGTATAGTAGCTTTCAATTTGCAATAATCCCGGCCAACGGCGAGCCGACCATGTTCTGCCGTGACGTCGAGGAATACTACCTCGACAGCACCTGCGTCTACGCCGACCGCGCCTTGTGGAACGACAGTCAAGACACTACGGCCGTGGCCGCCGACATCATCCGCGCCCGTCTGGGCGCGTCGGCCACCGTCGGTGCTGAGTTGGGCAGCTGGACCGTCTCGGTCGCCCGCTTCGAGAAGCTCAAATCGCTCCTGCCCGGCATCGTCTGGCACAACGAGCAGTCGCTCGTCGAGCGCATGCGCCTCATCAAAACGCCGGCCGAGATTGCCTATCAGCGCCGTGCCGGCAAAGCCTCAGAGGCTG
>VGPG01000155.1 GCA_016875555.1 Chloroflexota bacterium
GTGGCTACAACCGCAAGGGCATGGAATTCACTCGTGGGCAACGCGATTGGCGTGAGCAGGTCGACATCGCCGCCGAGCGTGAAGCCTATGCTGAGGTAGCACCACAACGCCCATGGGACCGTTTGCGCGGTCCGAATCAATGGCCGGTGTCATTGCCCCATTTCCGCGAGACGATTTTGGCATATCAGGCGGCGGCAGCACAATTGTCGATTCGACTGATTCGCACCTTTGCAACCGCATTAGGTCAATCTGAGCAGGTGTTTGAGCCAATTTACACACCCGAGCCACACTATCTGCTCAAAATCATTCGCTATCCAGGGCGCGAGGCCACCGAGAGCGAACAAGGGGTAGGAGCCCACAAAGACGGCGGATTTGTGACCGTGCTACTCCAAGATACACAAAAGGGTCTCGAAGTCGAGCATAACGGGCAATGGATTAGTGCGCCACCAATCCCGGGTACATTTGTCATCAATATCGGCGAGATTCTTGAGCTCGCCTCCAACGGGTATTTGCTTGCCAATGTCCACCGCGTTGTCACGCCACCCGCAGGCAGCGATCGTTTGTCAGTGGCGTTTTTCTTTAATGCACAGCTCAACTCGACAGTCCCATTGCTTACGCTCCCACCAGAGCTCGCAACACAAGCCCGCGGGACCACCAACGACCCGTTGAATCCGCTATTCCGCGAGGTCGGCAAAAACCAACTCAAGAGCCGCTTGCGCTCACACCCCGATGTCGCTGCGCGTCACCACGCCGATTTGTTGGCCACAGACGAATATACGCGCAAATAAGCGCACAAATGACACAAACAAGCGCCCGGAGTGGATAATCCACCCCGGGCGCTTATGATACCAATCAATGCGATGTGAACTACGGGCGGCGACGTGGGCGATCACCACCACGGTCACCACCGCGATCGCCACCGCGGAAACCACCACGGTCGCCACCACGATCAGGCGCTGGTCGACCAGCAGCCCGGCGCTCTTCGGCGCTTTCGCCCGTCAAGATGGCGCGGCGTGACAAACTGATTTTGCCACCAGCATCAACGTTGATGACCATCACGTTGATTTCGTCGCCGACTTTGACCACATCCTCAACGCTATTGACGCGATTGACGTCAAGCTCTGAGATGTGCACCATGCCGTCCTTACCGGGGGTCAGGTTCACGAAGGCACCGAAGTCCTTGATGCTCACGACTTTGCCCAAGAAGATTTCGCCGACCTTGATTTCGCGCGTGAGAGCCTCAATCATGCCCACAGCCTTCTTGGCGGCTTCGCCGTCGGCCGTGGTCACAAACACGCGACCATCGTCCTCGACGTCGACCGTTGCGCCGGTGGTCTCGATGATGCCACGGATGGTCTTACCACCAGGGCCAATCAAGGCGCCGATTTTGTCGACGGGGATTTGCAAGGTGATAATACGAGGTGCCGTATTGGCGAGATCGCCACGAGCCTGCTGGATCACGGCATTCATCTTGTCGAGGATGAACAGACGCGCCTTGCGGGCTTGCTCAAACGCCACGCGCATGATGTCGTAGGTGATACCGGTCGTCTTGATGTCCATCTGCAAGCCGGTGATGCCCTCGTTGGTACCGGCCACCTTGAAGTCCATATCGCCGAGGTGGTCTTCGATACCTTGAATATCGGTTAACACGCGCCACTTGCCGTCTTTGCCAGTGACCAGACCCATGGCCACACCGGCAACAGGGCGCTTGATTGGCACACCGGCATCCATCAACGACAAGCTCGAGCCACAGACTGAGGCCATTGATGATGAACCGTTTGACGAAAGCACCTCTGAGACCAAACGCATGGTATAGGGGAACTCGTCCTTGCTGGGCAACACGGCGACCAATGAACGCTCGGCCAAGGCACCATGACCAATGTCGCGGCGACGTGGGGCGCTGAGGCGCTTGACTTCACCGGTTGAGAACGGTGGGAAGTTGTAGTGGTGGATGTAGCGCTTGCTCTTCTCGATGCCCAAATCATCGAGCTGTTGCTCTTCGGCAGGTGATCCGAGCGTGGTAATCGTCAACACCTGCGTCTGACCGCGGGTAAAGAGACCGCTACCGTGGACGCGCGGAATCACACCGACGTCAACGCTAATCGGGCGAATCTCTTCGGTCGTGCGACCGTCGACACGGGCACCTGAGTCAAGAATGGCATTACGCACAAACTCGTACTCGATGTTCTCCCAAGCGGCTTGCACGGCCTTCTTGCGGGCATCGACTTCTTCTTCGGGCTCATCGGCCGTGAAGTGCGCGATAACTTCGGCATGCAAGGCATTGGTGCGGTCTTGGCGGGCCTGCTTGTCGCTGTCGAGCATGGCCTCGCTCAAGCGGTTGCCCATCCACGCCAACATGGCGTTCTCGAGTGAACGATCCTGAACTGGCGCACTAAACGGCAACTTGGGCTTGCCACACAAGGCGACGAGTTGGTTCTGCAGGTCACAAATCTGTTGACAGACCTGGTGACCCTTGATGACGCCGTCGAGCATCTCGCTCTCGGTTAATTCACTCGCGCCAGCCTCAACCATCAAGACGGCATCTTTGGTGCCGGCCACAACCAAGTCAAGTCGGCTGTGCTGCATGTCTTCCATGGTTGGATTGATTTGGTGGCCGTCAAAGAAACCGACCGTCACGGCACCGACAGGGCCAGAGAACGGGATATCGCTGATACTCAAGGCTGCCGAGGCCGCAATGATGGCCAACGGACCCGGATCGTTGATGAGGTCAATCGAAAAGGTCGTCACGATGATTTGGACTTCGTTGAAGTAGCCCTCGGGGAAGAGTGGGCGCAACGGGCGGTCGGTCAAACGTGACGTCAAGATTGCGGTCGTGGTGGCACGTCCTTCGCGCTTGAAGAAGCTCCCGGGAATTTTGCCGGCAGCGTACATCTTCTCTTCGTAGTCGACGGTCAACGGGAAGAAGTCAACACCCTCACGGGCTGACTTGGCGGCAACGACCGTTGCCAGTAACATGGTATCGCCGTACCGCACGGTCACGGCACCATCGGCCTGCTCTGCAAAGCGGCCCGTCTCGAGCGTCATTGTACGCCCAGCAATCTCAGCACTGACTGAGAATACTTGTTGATTTGCCATTGTGGCTCCTTTGTCATCACCCATGCTGCAGTGCAATCTGTCAGTGGGCGCTGGTGCCAAGCGTTAGGTACTGGAGGTTGCGGTCTCTATGAGGCAAAACCGCATGCTCCAATCCCTAGCCACTTGGTCTTCGACTTCCATTTAATTCCGACTGATTCCAACAAAAGACAATGCTGTGGGCGTGCCTTCGGCGTACCCACAGCAACATCTAACTCGTAGCAGACGCATCTAGTCAAAAAACTAGCGACGCAGACCCAAGCGCTCGATGAGGGCACGATATGCATCATGGTCGGTGCGGTTGATGTAGGCCAACAAGCGGCGGCGGCGGCCGACCAACTTGAGCAAACCGCGACGCGTGGCATGATCGTGCTTGTGCTCACGCAAGTGCTCAACAACTTGGTTGATGCGCTCGGTCAACAAGGCGATTTGCACCTCGGTTGAACCGGTGTCTGTGGCGTGTGACTGGAACTTGCCAATCACGTCGCTCTTCTCTTGCTTCTCCAATGACATGTGTCCATACTCCTTGCAATCGCGCACGAGCTGGAGTGGCTCGGCGTTCAACAAAACGTTGTCACCATCGGCATAATGGCGCAACAAATGGTATTATAGCATAAGAATCAAGCGAAAGTGTGTCAATGCTTGACGCACTGCGTGGTTGTGGGTAGAATGGTGAATGTGCAACGAATACAACGTGATGAATTATCACACTTAGCGCATCAGATTACTGCGGCGCTAGCGTACGTGGTGGGCATTGTCCCAGCACCGCCGCCGTACGACGGAGCACATGAATCACAGGTGATTGGGGCTGGTGTGGTCATTACGCCGGCAACAGCACCGCTTGTTATTACTTGTTACATTCAGGTCAAAGACTCAGTAACCTGTGTCAGTGAACGCTGTGTCGTCGTACAGACGCTTATCGCAGCTATCACACGAAGGACGCTCAATCGCGATGTCGTTGTCAATGTTATCGTCACCGATTTGCTTGCCTAAGGAACGCATGTCAAGCTCTGCCCGGCTCAAACCACGTACGCAAGCAGTACGTATCCTCTACGAAGTATTTCAGACGAACCACGACCTTGAACAGGTGCTCCATCGGCATTTGACGACCCCGATTGTCAATGAACTCGCCGATGAAGACACGTCATATCCCATCAATCCCACGCACGAACAGCTTGTACGACACCTTGTCACCCAAGCGATACATCACCGTATGGCCATTGATGCCATGATCATGACGTTGGCACCAGACAAGCCCCTTGAAGAGATGCCCTTGCTCCAACGGATTGTCTTACAGATTGCCATCAGTGAGATTCGGTACCTTGATAGTTCAATGCGTGCCGAAATTCCGGTTATTATTAATGCAGCTGTCGAAATTGCCAAAGCCTATGTCGGCGATGAAGCTGCACGGTTCGTCAATGGTATTTTGGGGATGATTGCGTTGCGGTACCCCGATAAGTCCGCTTGAGTGTAGCCAACAGGGATGCCTGTGGTGAATATTGGTGGGATCACCATCACATTCGTATAGTACCGGTTGCGAAAGGAGTGTTCATATGCCATCACAAGAGATGGAGATGCGTCTCAAGAAGATTATCGCTGAGCGCCTTGGTGTCAAAGAAGAAGAAATCGTGCCAAGCGCCAGCTTCGCTGACGACTTGAAAGCCGATTCACTCGATCTTGTCGAGTTGATTATGGCCCTCGAAGAAGAGTTCGGCGTAGACATCCCCGATGAAGCCGCCGAAAAGATTCTCACCGTTGGCGATGCACTCAGCTACGTCGATGCACACGGCAAGTAAGTCGTAATTCGCATCTTGCGCACCTCAGACACGGTTGCACATGCAACCGTGTCTTGTTTTGTTAGCACACAAAGCATGCGTGCGTGTTGTACAATAAAAAAAACATGAATAGGTTGCGTATGGTGAAATGAGGGATGTATGAACTTCCTCGGGATTGGCCCCGGAGAATTTTTCTTTATTCTCGTGCTTGCTCTCCTGGTCATTGGCCCCGAGCGCTTGCCCGGGTTCGCACGCAGTATTGGTCGGAGCATCGTACGCCTGCGCAACTGGGTCAATAGTTCACCAGATGCGCAAATGCTTCTCCAGGTTCAACGAGAGCTCGAAGCCGAGATTAACGATATTCGCACGACCTTACGCCAAGAAGTCCAAAGTGTGCGTGCTGAAATGGAGCTCGTACGCAACGATCTCGAACAGGCCTCACGTACCGTTGATTCGACGGTGACCAGTGCGACCACGGCAGCCGCAGTGTTGTTCCCTTCGAACACCATCGCAAATCCATCCACGGCAAACTTGACTCCTATCACCACCACCGACCTGACCACCCCAATGCGCCTCAATGTGGGTGACGTGGCCGCAGCCCAGACTGCGGCGAGTCAGCCCGCCGCACCTGAACCCGATGTGCCAGCACCCGTGTCACGGAGCCAAAAGCCGAATTGGGCGACACCGTCGCCACCATCATCGTCAACCGATGACGCTGGTGCAGGCACCGCTGATGCGGCGCCCATATCTCCACCCGGAGCAGATACCGTGTCAGCCACACAGACTCCGGCACACAGTACGACCGCAACATCGGATGGCACCACCAAAGCCCACCTTGCGCAGAGTAGTGCCGTCCCGGCAGCAGGTGTCACCACACTGTCAACTGCTGACCAATCGGCTACTCCCGATATTACGGCACTCCAACAGGAGATTCGTCAACTCAAGCTGGCCACATCTAGTATCAGTCATGATTCATTCATGATGATGAAAATCGAAGTGGAGCAACTCAATCGTGATCTCAAGAAACTCCGCGAAGATATGGCGAAACAAAAACCGACGAATTCGGTCTCCTATGACGATATTATGATGATGCGCGTCCAACTTGGCCAATTATCAAATCAAATCGACCAACTGCACCGCCAACTCACCACTTCCAAGTCCGATGTGGAGCCTTCTACATGAACACTGACCAACTCATCCTGGCAGCGATTGTTTTCGCCGTCCTCATCTTGTTACCACTTGTGGTATTGCTCGTCGTACGCTGGCTTATTCCTCTTGAGGACCCCATCGAAGAGTACGATGATCTCCCTGCGGCTCCGGCCGGCAACAACACCATTCAAGACTTTTGGGAGGGGCTCAAACCGCACCTCATTGAGCTACGCGACCGGCTTGTCAAGGCCGCAGTTGCCATTGGCATTGGTACATCCATCGGCTTCTACATCGTGAATAGTCCCAATTTACTCGGTAGCCCACTACCCGAGTTCATGGTGCAACAACTCGCACCAGATGGCACACAATTACAGGCGGTCGGCATCGGCGAGGTCTTTTTGGGCTATATGCGCATCGCTCTGGTGGTCGGCGTCATTATTGCCATGCCAGTTGTGGTCTATCAACTGGTGGCCTTTTTTGCGCCAGGTCTGCTTAACCGCGAAAAGCGCATTTTGTACGTGGCACTGCCCATCGTCACTGAACTCTTCTTGGCCGGCGTCGCCTTTGG
>VGPG01000156.1 GCA_016875555.1 Chloroflexota bacterium
TCGACCTCGAGCCCGAGTGGCTCATCGACCATGCACATCACTTCAATTGGCTTGTCGCCGCCGTGGTACCAAGTACCGAGGGTGACGCCATAGCCGAGGTAATCGAGCATCGAGCCACCACCGGCCTCTTTTTTGTACCACCAGGCTTCGTTCTTGCGCCGAGCAACTTCTTCGGGTGAGACCTCGATTTTGTCGGCCACATGCCAGAGCGGTCCACGATTGCCGTCGTAGTAGTGCACCTCAATCACCTTGCCAATCACTCCTTCGTCGATGAGACGTTTGGCGGTGACGTGCGGCGGGTACCAGGCCAGTGGCCAATTAACAATCATCTGCTTGCCCGTTTTTTGCATGGCAGCAATCATGCGGTCAGCTTGCTCGAGTGTGGCTGCAAACGGCTTCTCAACCAGTACATTTACGCCGTAGGGCGCCACCATTTCGACATAGTCGGCATGGAACGCGGTGCCCGCACAGATGATGGCAACATCGGGTTGTGTGGCCTTGAGACATGCGTGCACATCGGTGAAGACCTTGCTGGCCGGGATGTTGAATGTGTCAATAGCGCTTTGCATGCGGGCCGGATCGGCATCACAAATCCCGGCAATCTCGGCGTTGGGGTGCTCGCTCACCTTGCGCAACAAATCACCCATGTGCATATGATCGAAATTAATGCCCACGAATTTCCACGTCTTCATCGTCGATTCCTTTCAACTGTGGATTGATATATCCGTCGGTTGATATCTGCGGTGTCGGTTAATCTGCGGCGACAGCAGTCGCCCCCTCTGCATCCCCGGCCATCTCCATTGGATTCCCCGCCATCGCCATCCCATCCCCGCGGTCGATTTATATCCGGTGCGACAGCTGTCGCCCTCTCTGGATCTCCGGCCATCACCATTGAATCTCCGACCATCACCATTGAATCTCCGACCATCACCATTGAATCTCCGACCATCACCATTGAATCTCCGACCATCACCATTGAATCTTCGGCCACCGCCATTCCAATTCCCGCGGTCGATTAGTATCCAGTGCGACAGCTGTCGCCCCCTCTGAATCCACGGCCATCACCATTGAATCTCCGGCCACCGCCCGTTACTCACGCTGTCACCCACGGTCCAATTGAATCCTGGCGGCACGCCCTCATCAACCGTGCACCCCTCTTACCAACCCCCACCTTTCACCTTTCACTTAAACCACCTTTCACCTTTCACTTCCCCTCAAATCCCCCGCACCTCACCCGACCGATACGACTTGCCGTCCCGACTACTTTGAATCGCCGCAAAACACAGCGCCAAACTGGTCAAATTATTCGCCGCACTGTTACTCGGCTCACGATTTTCTTCGATGGCACACAACAACTCACCCATCGTGCCATGAAAACCCGTGGGGAACCATGAGCCGACCAACGTTGGCCGCACCGGCTCTTGGCCATCCCGGTACACCGTTACCGTCTGATTGCCCAACCCGGGTCCATCGCTGTGCATCGTGGCCAAATCACCAACAATCACGGTGCTGTCGCGCGGCCCTTGCCAGGCATCCGCATTGAAGCTCATCGTCGCCTGTGCGTTGGCGTACTCCACCATCACATGCGCCAACAACGGCGGCCGCGCTTTTTGGCTAGCAGTGTGCCGCACCGAGGCCACTACACGCTCGGCCGTTTGATTGGGGAAATAGCAGGTCAAAATGTCGAACCAGTGAATGGCAAAATCGTACAAAATCAGATCGTCAATCCCATCAAATACTGTGCCCACGACCCAATTGTGATTCCACTGAATCGCCAAATCAGCACTACTGACCTGCCCAACCTGCCCAGTGGCAATCATCTGACGCATATAGGCTACATGTGGCGCCCAACGACCGTTTTGGTTGACAGCCAGCTTGACACCACGCTTATTGGCCAACTCAACGAGCCGCTCGCCGTCATCGAGATTGAGCACAAACGGCTTTTGGCTGAGCACGTGCTTGCCGGCCTCGATGGCCGCCCCAATCAACGGAATGCGGTCAGCCGGGTGCGTGGCGATGTCAACCACTTCGATATCGTCACGCCGCAACACGTCTGCAGAATTCGTATAAATCTGTGCGTCCGGATAGAACTCCTGCTGACGCTCACGGGCGCGACTTTCGTCAATATCACACAAGGCAACAACGTTATAGCCAGCCGCCTTGTAGGCCGTCAGATGACTCTTGGTAATCCCACCACACCCAATCAAGCCGATACTGGGTCGATACGTGACCGGATTTTGTGGCTGATAACGAATCTCCATGCCAGCTCCTTTGGATTTTATGTCAATGCACGCACATCCTCGGCACCACTGCGATGCGCTGCCCAGACTGCTGCCCCTAATACGCCGGCATCGCCTCCGAGTGCAGCCGTCACAATGGCGATTCGCGCAACTGGGGTAGCCCGACAGCGCTCGATTACCACCTGTCGCACCGCCGCACACAACGGCTCACCCAACTGCGCCACACTCCCCCCCAGCACAACCACGTTTGGGCTAAACAGTGACACCACGTTGGCCACCCCCGCCCCCAAGTACTGGTACGCCTGTGCCAAGAGCTGATGCACCGCAATATCACTACAACTGACCATCACGCTAGGCGTCAACTGCATACCATGGGCAATACGACGCGCCAAATCGGGCGCTTGCCCAGACTCAATCAGCACGTTTGCCTGTGCTACCATGGCGCTCCCACTGGCAAACGCCTCGAGACAGCCGTAGTTGCCACACCCGCACTGCGGGCCGTCAAGTGCCAGCGTCTGATGACCGAACTCACCCGCCGTGCCGTCAATCCCCATGTACAGCTGCTGGTTGATAACCACGCCACCGCCGATGCCCGTACCAATGGTGAATCCGACCACATTTGCGTGGCCACGCCCTGCGCCATACGCCGCCTCGGCCAAGACAAACGCGCGCGCGTCGTTAATCAGCCATACGGGTATGCCGAGCGCGGCCGTCAGCGTTGGTCCGACTGGCACCTGATGCCACGTACCGACCAGATTGGGCAGAAAGAGCGTGTGCCCCGTGGCATCGTCATAGACACCCGGTACACCACAGCCGATGCCACGGATATCAGACAACGCAACCCCGGCATCAGCCACGACCTGTCGGATATCGCCGACCATGCGCATAAGCACCGCATCAGGCCCGTCGGCCGAATCAGTGGGAGTCACACGCCGCGCTAACACGCGACCCTGTTTGTGGTCAATCAGCGCATAGGCGATTTTGGTGCCACCCAGATCAACGCCAACAAACATGCCTCGACTCCTCCTACGCCAACGGCAACCAGACCTTCATCGCCCCAGCCGTACGATTGGCCCACAGATGATACGGGATGAGCGTCAGGTTGATGGGGATACCCGCATCGCGCCGCCAATCCACATACAACTGATCATCGGTGGTTGTGACATGTGTGCCGCGCGCCTTGAGCGCTTTGTGGTAGCCGAGCTCACCAGAGCCGTCGACCACCTGCCAGCTTGTTGACACATCAAGATGTAATCCGGCCACACTGGCGCTATGATCAGCCTGCTCCACACAATACAAAATCGGCCCGCGTGCCACGGCCACACGCCCCACTGTATGCACCAACGCAGGATGCGAGCGAATCACGCGCGGGGTCATCGGCAACTGCACCACCACCTCGTCGCCGACCTGCCATGCGCGTCGAACGCTGAAGTAGGTATTCGGCGTGGCAGGTTTGCGCACCCCGGCTACCGTCACCGTTGCACCACTTGCCCAACTAGGAATGCGCAACTTGAGGCCATACTGCCCGCCACGCACAATCTTGATGCGCACCGTGCTATCCCACGGGTACTCAGTCGTCACCTGCACCGCTGCCTCAAGCCCATGCCCAGTCGCATCAATGTCACCCTGAATGTAGGTATGGAGCCACAACGTGTCTGCATCAACGCTCGACACATAACTGCCTAGTTGCGCCAACAAGCGGGCCACGTTGGGTGGACAACAGGCACAACCGAACCACGGCGAGCGCCGGTGTTTGCCGTCGTTGGCCAGCGGATTCTGATAAAAATACTCATTGCCACTCAGTGATAACCCTGGCATCACAGCGTTATACAGCGTCCATTCCATCAAATCGGCATAGCGGGCTTCGCCGGTGCCTTGGAGCAAGCGCCAGTTCCACATCACTGAGGCAATCGCCGCACAGGTCTCGGTATAGGCGGTTTCGTTGGGGAGTTCATAATCAACGCCAAAGTCCTCACCGTTCCAGCGTGAGCCAATGCCACCACTGACATACATGCGCTTCTGCGTCATGTTCTGCCACTGCGCATCAATCGCCCGCTTGAGCGCCGCATCGCCCGTCTCGAGCCACACATCAGTCGCACCAGCCGCCAAGTAGAGCATGCGCACCGCATGCCCCACCACCTCGTGCAACTCGCGGTACGGCAGGTGATCTTGATGGTAGGCCGCATCAAAGCGATCAAAGGGTTTGGTACCGACCTTTTGGTGGCCACGCACCGTCAGCAAGAAGTCCGCCAAACGCAGATAGCGCAGCTCGCGCGTGGTGCGGTACAACTCGACCAAGGCCAACTCAATTTCGGGGTGACCGTCGCTCGTCTCGCGCTTGCCGGCGCTCGCCGGCCCAAAGGTGGCATCGAGATGGTCGGCCAAGCGACAGGCTGCATCGAGGGCGGTTTGGGCACCACTCGTGCGATAGATGGCAATCGCCGCCTGAATAAAATGACCTGCACAGTACATCTCGTGCAGATCCATGTTGGTCCAGCGCTCAACGATGCGCTCTTTGCTGAAATACGAGTTCAAATAGCCGTTGGTGTCTTGGGCCGAGACAATGTCATTGACCACCGCATCGCGAATAATCTGCAAGGCCGGTGCATCGCTGACCGCATCGTTCCACCCTACTGCCTCGAGCCATTTGTGTACATCTGAATCATTGAAAAACAAGCCGACGAATTCACCTGCCTCACGCCCTGCCGCCCGGCGAAAATTAGCAATACGCTCCGTCTCTTCACAGTGCGCATACTGCGACGGCAAGGTCACGGCGTTATTGGTGGCAATTCGTGGCGCCCAAAACCGATCGCGCAACTGCACGCCCTCTAAGGCCACTGGCTTGAGCAGTGCACCCGGGCTGTGTGTCGTATCTACTACGTACGATCGACGCATCTTTGCGTTCCTCCTGGTATGTGTGCGGGACGCCATCATCATACCACTGCTTGGGTCGCCTCTTGTCTGCTGCTAGTATAGCACATATGTCCGAACATTCGGATATTATAGCATGCGTAATAGCGGTGATGAAGGCGCACGTGTGCTGTGCCACCCCGTCAATTACTCGCGCCAGCAGGCCATTATTTCTTGGCCAGCAGATTCACGGGTTACCCAGTGCCACTCATAGGGTTCAGCCCATGGTGGCATAGACCCGCTGTAGCACGTAACCGCATAGCGTGCGGCTGCACGCACCCATTCAATGAGGTGTTCGGGCGAATGCGTGCCATTGCACTCAATCACCATCCGCACCTGTTGTGCGCGTACGCGACAGGCCAAGGCCAGGCACCCAACACGCCACACGCTCAGCCGGAGCGCCTCCGTCATGATGCGTAGCTGTTCGTGTGGGACATCGCTCGATGCCTGCATCTCCCAGGCAACCACAAGAATTTGCCGATCCATGATTTCACCTCATCGCACGTCGAGTTGTCACTCCTACCGTGCGACGAGGTCAAAAAGGTACGGGCCTATTGAAATCCACCGGATGTAGCGGCGAGACCACGCTGGGCGGCGATTTTTTGCTCATACCCACTCGCCTTAAATGCTGCGACCGGATCGGTTGGCACGCCCATCTCACTACGGACCTGCGCCAACAACGGACGCACATCGGTGCGGTAGGCGTCGCTGAGCAACTGGTGGGCACCGAGCACATCACCGGCCTGCTGGGCTGCAGCAAGCGCCGCGCGTGGTACCAACAACGACTTGGCGTAGGCCTCTTGGCAGTTGATGACCGAATAAATCATCGCCAGCATTTTGCCCTCGATGTTGTGACTCTGGTCGAGCATGTAGGCTACGTTTTGGGCGCAGCTGCGAGCCGGCTCGTCAGCACCCAACGCGGCTCCGGTCAACTCGTTGTATATCAAAAAGAGCTCGTACGGGTTGGTCGTGCCCACGATTAGGTCGTCGTCGGCGTACTTGCGGTTATTGAAATGGAAGCCACCAAGGCGGTTTTCGTCGAGCAAAAACGCCACAATCTGCTCAATGTTGACCCCCTGCGCATGATGCCCCAAATCGACCAACACCTGTGCCTGTGGCCCAAGTTTGAGCGCCCAAGCATAGGCAGTGCCCCAATCGGGGATGTCAGTGCTATAGAAGGCCGGCTCGAAGAACTTGTACTCAATAAGCATACGCCCACCGGCGGGCAGGTGCTTGTAGACCTGTGTCAAGCCCTCTTCGAAGCGCCGTTTGCGCCCACGCAAACTATCCTGACCGGCGTAGTTGGTGCCGTCAGCAAACCACAGACTCAATGCGTTGCTTTTGACTTTGGTCATGATATCGCAGCACTCAATCAGGTGA
>VGPG01000157.1 GCA_016875555.1 Chloroflexota bacterium
GTCGGATTGGTGGTGGTTTTGAACCGACGTGTTGAAGTGCAACTGCAACTGCCGTATCACCGGTGAACGGGAGTTGCCCGGTCAACGATTCGTAGATGGTGACACCGAGTGCGTAGATGTCTGATTTAGCAGTGGCTGGTTGCCCACGTGCTTGTTCGGGTGAGATGTAATCTGCGGTGCCGAAGGTTACGCCGGTATCGGTTTGTGCGGTTGATAAACTACTTTTTGCGATGCCGAAATCGGTGATTTTGGCGGTGCCATCATGTGTGACAAGGATGTTTTGTGGCTTGACGTCACGGTGTACCATGCCAAGCTGATGTGCTGCGTCGAGCCCATCAGCAATTGCCGCTGCAATTTGCAATACTTGTTGCACCGGTAACTGTTTGTACCGCAGAATCATGCTCTTCAGATCGCTCCCGTCGACGAACTCCATCACAATGTAGTGCTGACGCTCTTCTTCACCTTCGTCATAAATATCTACGATGCTCGGATGACGCAAATTGGCAGCCGACTGCGCCTCGTGGATGAATCGTTTGAGAAAATTTAAATCTGCCGCATGATGTGGATGCAAAATTTTGATGGCTACCACACGATTCAATCGCAAATCACGTCCACGATAGACTGCGGCCATGCCACCATCGCCGATTTTTTCTTCGAGTTCATATCGTTGACTGAGAATTTTGGATTGCATTGGTGTTGGCATAATGTTGTTACTCAGTTGAATACACGATGTACGTGTACATTTGCATCAGCGTGTGCGACGATTCCGAGATGTGCCTCAAGGCGAAATAGGTTAATGACATCTTCCTGATTGTAATTCAGCAACAACTCGAGTGCGTTGATGTCGTTGTTGTACTCGTAGAGGTGCCACAGGCGAGGTGCATCCGACCCGGTAATGCCAGCAGTGTCCCGCGCAATACCCGTGATGACTTCGATGCGCTTCAGCCCACCACGCAGCCCGTGTTTGCGACAGACGTACATCAGATCGCTGTGGCTGTAGTCCTGCAACAGGTTCACACGAAGTGACTGCTTGATACACGGCAAATCGAATCCTGTGCCGTTAAAGGTCACGAGCGTTTCAACGCCTTCAAGTGCATCGTACAACAGCACATCGCGGATGCCGCTGTCTATGAGTTGAATGGTTCCTCGATCTTGTCGGTAAATACCGATTACGCTGATGCGACGATCATGGGTCGTCTCGATGTCGAGATAAGCGCGCATAAATAACCGCCCCTCTCGGTCGTCGTGTTGCATCCTGCGTTACTATTGCAATTATGACATACTGTAGTGTGTCTGTCAAAATACTACTTTCTGGTTAGATATATTTAATATTTAACAAATATATGGTGTATTGATGATTCATGTCATATATTTCGTGGAATCGCTTATGAAATATGTAAGTAATATAATCGATTTTTTCAGATTTATACAATGCATTACAATACGCATCAAGCGAAGATGTGCAAAGGAGCCCACATGCGGAATCCAGTTATTCTTGACACTGATCCTGGTATTGATGATGCGCTTGCGATACTGTTAGCGCTTATTTCTCCTGAAGTGGAATTGCGCGGAGTGACAGTGACTGGTGGAAATTGTTCGATGCTTGCGGGATTGGCAAACGCACGGTCGGTCTTATCTATGGCGCGGCGGAGTGATATACCGGTATGTGCAGGTGTGTCAACCCCGTTATTGCGACCACTCTATACTGCTGCTGAGACGCATGGTGCAAGTGGATTGGGGTATGCCGTCTTGCCCGATGCCACGCATGCACACACTGCAACCCATGCGGTAGATTTTATTATTGAAGAAATTATGGCTCATCCTGGCCAAGTGTCGTTAGTGCCTGTGGCCCCGCTCACAAATATTGCGATGGCGGTGCGCAAAGAGCCGCGTATCGTTGCAGCGGTCAAAGAGGTGATAATCATGGGTGGCGCGGTACGCGTTGATGGGAACACCACGTCATTGGCAGAGTTTAATTTTTATGTGGATCCGCACGCAGCACATATCGTCATGCAGAGTGGTATGCCCATCACGCTCGTACCATGGGATATCACGCGTGATGTCATGTTGTATCAATCGCACATCGAACAACTGCTCGCAATACAGTCGCCGGTTTCACGATTTTTGGCCGATGCCACGCGATTTTATCTTGAGTTCCACCTCTCAAGTTTTGGGGTAGCAGGTTGTGCCATCAATGATCCGGTAGCGTTAGCCCTGACATTTTGGCCAGATCTTGCACAGTACGAATACGTGCACGTGGATGTTGAACATGTAAGTGAATTATCAATGGGTAAAAGTGTGATTACCTATGTCGGAGACACCACACACCCACCGCGCGATACCGATATCACTGGATTCAATCGTAGTTTGGGCAAATGGCAGAATGTGTATCGTCCAGTACCAAATGTGCGTTTGGTAACAGGGTTTGATCACGAGCGATTTATTGCACGATTTGTTGAACGAATGATGCAGCTTGCAATGCAGGTACCAACGTAAGCGGTGCAACAATTTTGAGATGGAGGGCGTCTATCAGCCTGTGTAGTGAATGATGGAGAGAGACTATGAATGACATCAAGCGGTTAGAACGAAGTCGAACAGATCGAATGATAAGCGGCGTGTGCGGTGGTATTGCACGTCAGTTCAATTTGGATACGGTTATCGTACGTGTGTTTTTTGTCGTGATTGCGCTGATTAACCCTGGTATTGCAGCAATTGCGTATGTGGCAGCAATCTTTTTGATTCCCGAAGAAAGTGAAACTGGTGCAGCCAATACGGCGCATCCAGATTGGCGCTACGATCCATGGACTGGCGAGACGTTGACATCACAAGCGCCAACGTCACCAAAGCCAACCGAACCGCCCCAAATAACGGAACAGACGCATACGTCACGTGCGACCGATACACCGCCGAACCGCGAAGGCTAAATTGACAACTGCCGTATGTGTCCGCAGACCTCGTTCACTCAACGTGAACGGGGTCTGCAGTGTTATGCGATGCTCCGTGCCACACGAAATCCGAGGAATGGATTGGTCATTTCGGGTGCCATGCGGAATCGACAGGCACACCGCGCATACCCGTGAGGATTGACATAACAGCCACCGCGTATCACGCGGCGCCCTGCGGTCATTGGATCATTGCGCCCGTCATCTGCTGTATACGGATAAGACCAATCTAGTGATGATGTCCACTCCCACACTGTTCCGGCCATATCAAGAAATCCCCACGGACTCACACCCTCTGTATAACTCCCAACAGCAGGTAGTCCCACTCCAGATTCACGGGTGGCGGCAAAGGTAAGGTGATATTCATCGCCCCACGGAAATTGGCGCCCATCTGTGCCACGCGCAGCACACTCCCATTCAGCCTCGGTAGGCAGTCGATACGACATGCCTTGGTCGGTGCTAAGCCAGGTACAAAACTCCCTGGCCATGTGCAACGTGATATTGACCACGGGAGCCTCTGGATGTTGTCTTTGTAGGTCGAATTGTGCGGGAACCGCTCCGCCTGCAGATACAAAGAGCTCGTAACAGGCAACTGATAAGGGTGTTTGGCTGAGCGCAAACGCGTCCACGGTGACAGGGTGTTGTGGCGATTCCTCGCGGAATGACTCACGCGTTCCACCGTATGCTTTGGCAAGGCGACTTAGATCGGATTCAGGTGTCCCCATCAGAAATGATGTGCGGGGCACGGTGATAAACGAAGGAAGTACAAACGTGCTCATGCGATGACTTCCCACTGACTCGTGCTGCTTGTGCGGCGAATGATAATTTGTGTGGGGAACATGTCACGGACTTCGTTGACGTGTGTGATGACGAGAATTGTGCGGAACTCATCGCTGATGCTGTTAATCGCTTCGACCAAGCGTTCACGCCCTTGTGCATCTTGGGTACCAAAGCCCTCGTCAATTATCAGTGTTTCGAGTCGGCGTCCGACACGGTGGGTGAGCAGTTTTGAGAGGGCGATACGGAGTGCAAAGCTAATCCGAAATGCTTCGCCACCGCTGAACGCTTCAAGTGGGCGCGTACCTATGGTGTCGGACACTTCGATTTCTAATACTTCTTGCACTCTACCGGCCTTGGTACTATGACTGGTTTTGAAAGACAAATAGAGTTGATTATCGGTCATCCGGCCAAGCAATCGATTTACCTCGTATTCCAGTGTAGGCAGAGCGTATTCACCAATCAACATGGCTTGAATGCCACGATTTGAAAAGGCATTTTGGAGCACATCAAAACGTTTGCGTTGTTGTTCTTCTGCTTGGAGCTTCAGACGATTTTCTTCTAGTCGCAACAAGGCTTTTTCGGCTTGTTCGAGGCGTTCGCGCAAGCGTCCGACCAAGTTGGTATACGTGCTGATTTGATGATCAGCCTGCTTCTGCATTTGTTCAACGGCGAGAGAGCGTTCATTTGTGCCGATTTGTGGTGCTAACGTCTCAATCTGGCGTTGGACGCGCTCTTGTTCTTGGAGAAGTCGTTTTTTGTCTTCGGTGATGCGCTGGACATCGCGTTTGATGTCATCGACATTCGATTGAATGATGCTTTGCGTTGATTCGATTGATACGAGCAGTGAGTATTGAGTTTGAATATCGCCGAAGGCGGCCAATACGGTCTCTGCCTCAGTGAGCGCTGCTTCATCAAACTCAATAAGTGCGATTTGCGCATCGAGCTCTGCAATTCGTGCTGTGAATTCTGCACCCACGTGATTTGCATCGAGGCGTGCTTGTACGTCACTTCGCGTTGATAGTGCGAGTTCGCGTTGTTGCATCTGTGCATCAAGCCCTGCCCGTTGTTTGGTGAGGTCAGCGATACGTGTGTGTGCATTCTGATACTCGGATTGTTGGGTGCGAAGGGAGTGTATAGTTGTTTCACATGTAGTGATATTGTCCTGCACCGCGTTGATGCGCGTGTCAACTTGATTAGCCTCGTAGGTGGATTGACGCTGTTGCAGTTGTTCGAACTGGGCTTCAGCTTCGTCGAGTTGTTGCTTTTGGGATTCAAGTCGTGCAAGGCGTTGTTGGAGTGCACGAATTTGGCCGATGCTACTCTGTAGTTCGCGCTTTTCCTCCTCGGCAGTGACTAGGTGTTGACGCACTTGTTTCTGTTGATTTTGGGCATCGCGATACGCCGTGCGGTAATCGTCGATTTGTTGGTTAAATGTCGTGTGTGCATGATTGAGATGTGCTTCATCCATCACCGTTTGGCAGGTTGGGCATGGTTCACCTGCCTTGATATCATCTCGGCGTTGCTTCAGTTTTTCGGCTTGAAGCTGGATTGAGGCCAGATCGTTGTCGAGTGATTTGGCGAGTGCCACTGCATTGTTGATGCGACCGTCAATTTCGGCAATACGTACTTCGGCAGTCGCGATAGCATTGAGTTGGGCAACCGTGGTTGCGTATTGTTCTAGTTCAGTGTTGAGTGTTGCGATACGTTGGCGTAGTTGCGCAGCGTCCACCTGGTCGCGTGCATGCATTTGTTGTGCAAGTTGTAGCGTTTGGAGTTGATGCTGCAGTCCCTGGTGCTCTGTTACTTGCGCTGTGAGTTGTGCAGTGACATCGCCCGAATCGGTGGTGCTTGCGGTTAATGCATCAATCGTTTTTTGCAATTCATCACGTTGTGTTTCTACGTGGCGGAGCGCGGTAATTGTGGCATCGAGCTGAGCAACTTCCAATTCAGCTTTGGTACGTGCTGTCCGCAGTTGTTCGTGTGCGTCGTGGCGTTGCGACATGAGGGGTTCTACGAGTTGCTTGCGATGTTCTAGGCGTTGCACGAGTGCACGTTGTTCAAGAAACGCCGCATGTTGTGATTCGATGTGTGCGCGTTGCTGCAGTTTGTCGGTATACGACTGTAATTCGCGTTCTTGTTCTGTGAGGCGCGCGTTTCGTTCGGTGAGTTGAGCATCGAGTTCACGCACATGGTGTTGTAGCCGCTGACGGGCTTCAACGGCATCGGCGTACACTTTAAACGATTTCGCCTTGACCAGATTATCTTCGTGGATTTGCAAGTTGTCTTTATGATCTGGTATTTCGCCGGAAATTCGTTCGTCTTCCGCTATTTTCCCTTTGAGTGCTTCGATGACTGCATTAAACTCATCACGTCGCCGTTTTGCCTCTTGTTGGTATGCATCGTATCTGGTGATTTCGAGAATTTCGGCGATGAGTTCGCGGCGTTGTGTCGAGGAGAGCTGCACAAACGCATCTGCTTTTCCTTGGCGCAAATAGGCGGAATTTTGAAAAATTTCATAGCTCATGCCCACAATGTCACGCGTGATTTTCTGTTGGGTCTCGACAATACCACTGCCATTGAGATTGTTCCATGTGTGCATGCTGTGATCGCTGGCTTGGGCTAGATCCAGCTTACTGATGCCACGGCGTTCTGAACTGTAGGTACGCGTCACGCGATAGACGATGGCATTGACTTCGAACACCAATTCGACCATCATCGAGGCTTCGCCACGGCTGATGAGTTCGCGCGTCTCTGA
>VGPG01000158.1 GCA_016875555.1 Chloroflexota bacterium
ATGTATGGTAGGGCAATACTATGCGGCGGTTAATAAGTGGGTTGGGTATCATCGAGATTATTATCAGTTTGGTGCTGATTGTGCTCGTAATTGTGGCGATTGGTCAGGTGCTTCAGTAGGCGTATGCGGCAACCGCAGCGCAGTCGCGATACGATGATGCCCAACCATGAAGATGGCATGGTGACTCCACGGGTCTGGCAAATGCGTGAGTTGCTCGTAGAGCCAGAGTGGATCAAGGAAGTGCCCGATACCCATGGCTAAGGTACCACCGCGCCGTATCGTCTGGACACAGGCCGCAACGGCGTGTTCAATGGCGTGGACCTTGGCGCTTAGCGGTAGACGCGTGATACAGAGGTGTTCGTCTTGGAGCTCTGTGAGCTGCAGACCTAGTTGTGCCCATTCGGCAGCATGTGCCCGAAACACCCGCGATGCACCTAGGGTGAGCGGGTACGGGGGAACACATGGTTTGCCGGCATCAAGCTGGGTAATTTGACATGCGCGCATCACGTTGGCGGCATCCATTACGACCAACCCCTCGATGCTTTGCCAGAGACTCCACTGCGTGTAACTCCCAATGTATGTGAGCCGTGGCAGAGCTTGGCGCACCGTGGATGGTATATCCGTCATCGGGGCTGGCTGGCGAAGCGCGTCGTACAACAATCGTGCAATCGTGCTTGGCGTGCGGATGCCTAATTCGTCTTTGTTGCTCCGTACGTTGATGTCTATGCTCTCAGTAGGCACCGTAAAGTGAAGAATAGCGGTAGCAAAGTGCCCTTGTACTGGTGGCAGTACCTCGTCGATGATGTGTGCGATGAAGCCACGTACAGCAATAGGACGACGATTAATTGCGACAAATTGGTGCCGTCGACTAGCGGTCCGTTCAGCGCCGATAAATGCGTCTAGTACACCAGTCCCATCATGCGTGTATGCCGTGGATTGCGTGAATACACCACATGGCCAGATGTCGTGGATGGTGGTATCGGTGCGCCCACTCCCCTGCGTACATACAATGGTCTGTGTGTCGTGTTCAACACGAATGCATACTTCTGGATAGACCAGTGCATAGTGCGTACAGACATCAATGATGTGTTGTCGCTCGGTATGTGGTTGCCGCCAAAAGTTGCGCCGGTGCGGAATCGTGTGATAGAGACGTTCAACACGCATGTATGTGCCGACTTGCCCTGCACATGGACGAATATCGTGTACCTCGCCACCGGTGATGCGGAGTTCGTGGGCACTCGCACATGTGGCCGTGCGACTTACGCAGGTGACGCGTGCGACGGCTGCGATTGCTGCTAATGCATCGCCACGAAATCCCAAGGTGGGTAGCGTCAATAAATCATCGTAGCGCCGAATCTTGCTGGTGGTGTGTGGTTGAAACGCCCGCACTAGATCGTCAATGTGCATGCCGATGCCGTCGTCATGCACCGCAATGTTGCCGTGATTATCAAGATAGACCGTGATGTGCCGTGCCTGTGCGTCAATCGCATTGTCAAGCAGCTCGCGTACGACTGCTGATGGTCGAGTAATCATGCTCCCCGCGGTCAGTTGGGCTGTGGTGAGTGTATCAAGTGTATGCATATGACACTCCATTATTTAGAACATTTGTGCTAATTCTACACCATGTACTGCGGTTATGGCAAATGCCGCATTCGACGATGTATGGCTACACATGCCGTGGATGGTCAAATTTGTGTAAAGAGTTACAAAACTACTATACAAAATAGCAACTTGTTGGTATACTCGTGATATCCGAATTGTTAACCGAATATTGATGTGGAAGGAGCATTTCCATGGAGGACGGCGAAGCAGGACTATTGGGCGGCGTATTTCTGTTATCAATGTGTGTTGCGGCAATCGGATTTGCGATTGCAGTGTTTATAATTGTTGGATTATGGAAGATGTTCGTCAAAGCCGGACAACCAGGGTGGGCAGCCCTTGTACCGGTCTACAACCTTTATATCTTGGTGCAGATACTCGGGTTGCCGATGCAGTGGTTCTACTACCCGGTTATCCTGACGGTTGTTGGTTCGATATTGCCGTTTATCGCCTTTTTTACCGGTTTAGCTACATTAGTGCTGTCGTTTTTTACCATACGACAAATTCTTCGTACCTACGGGCAAAATGACGATGCGATAAACGTAGTCGTTTCGCTCTTCTTGCCGTTTGTGATGACCTATCGACTAGGATTTGGAAATGCGCTCTACAAGGGGCCGCAGTCTGCTGCAGACCTGCCCACATTGCCGTGGATTGACAGCGCAACCAACCAGAACGCGGCCAATACACCGCCACCAGCCACGGGCAGTTACATCCCGACATTGTCGTCGACCCAAGCAAATGAGCAGCCGCTGGTGGGTGATCAACCGGTCAATACACCGCCTGTTACTGGTGGGCCGAGCGATGCGAGCGCCGATATGGGATCGCTCCCACAAATGGGTAACAACAAGGATCAACAACAATAACAAGTGCCTGTATGCCCCCTCTACGCAGGATTCCTGCGTAGAGGGGGTTTTGTGTGCTCGTGCATCTGCCATGATCGCCATCATCTTACCTGTGGTTTGTTGTCATCTGAGCAGGGATAAATAACACCTGACTAATGATAAATAACATAAAAATACATGACAATATATCACCGTTTTATTTTATTCATATGCAAAATTAAATTTATCCAAAAAACTCTCGATTGTATTATGCACAAACCATAGAATTCTTCATATACTGGGGCACCGTGTGAATGCACCACGTGCAGCATGGCGGGAGCTGTTCCCTGCGATAGGAGGGTGTCCATGGGTATGGGTGAAGCGTTGGCGTTGGTGTATGGTGTGAATTTCGTGCTCTGGCTCTGGTTGGTTATTGGTGTTTGGAAGATGTTTGTCAAGGCTGGGCAACCTGGATGGGCCATCATGGTGCCGTACTACAACCAAATCGTGTTACATCGTATTTTAGGACTACCGATTGCTTGGTTTGTGTATAGTATGGCGTTGAACGGGGTCATCGTTGTTGCAGGATGGCTCAATCAAGAGATCGTAATGGCAGGTGTATTGTTGGTGTATGTCGTGTATGGATGGGTCATTGTGCGTCTCTCATTGCGGGCGTTCGGGCAGCATGACAGCCTGATTGCGACGGCGATTGCGTATGTGGTGCCGTTTGTGTTGGTCTATCGGATTGGATATAGCCGGTCGGTGTATGGAGGGCCACCGTCTCACCACGATGTCCCCTATTTGCCGTGGTTTGGTAACAAAACTGATACACGCTAGGTAGGCACAATGTCAGGCGTGCGCAGGTGCATAATCGGGCGAGTAGTATACGCAGTAGTCACGTGAGGACAAAAAGATGGATGTCGGTGCATTAATGGTGTTCGTGATGCTCGGGTTCTGTTTTTGGGTGTTCTTGTTTGTCGTGTTGGTTGTGTTGTTGGTGGGATTGTGGCGGATGTTGCGCAAGGCAGGCCAGCCTGGGTGGCAAGCGCTTGTACCGTTTTACAACGTATACGTGCTGATGGTACGAGTGATTGGTCTGCCAGTTCAGTGGTTTTATTATGTGGCTATTTTGTATTTGGTCAGTCTCCCGCAGCAATTAAGTGCTTTCGAGATACTGCCATTTACGATTGATTTACCTGAATTGGCGATTGTTGTGGTGATTGGATTGAGTAGTATTGGTTTTTTTGTGGTGCGTCTATTGTTGCGTGCATACGGGCAAAAAGATGCATTCGGCACCACAATTATCATGCTCTTTTTTCCCTATGTGCTCGTATACCGTCTCGGCTTTGGTCCGGCCACCTATCTTGGTCAGCCTGCACAACACGATATCCCACGATTACCGTGGTTTAGGTGATGTGTGCATATGGTCCATGAGATATAACGCGCACGCGACACAACGTGTCGCGTGCGCGTTATGCATCGCCTCACTTAGTGCACCTGGGTATCCGGCAATCCGTAGGCTTTGGCGGCGAGTCGATCGACCCAGCGTTTGGGGAGTAAGCGAGGAATCCACCAATCCATGAGCAGATTTGGGGCGAGCGCATAGCGGGTCTTAGGGCGTGGGGTTGTGAGTGCGTGCAACACGAGCTGGCCGACGCGTTCGGCTGGGAGGCCATGGACACCCTTGGCGACGAGTTGTTCGTGATAACGGGTGATATAGGGAGCATAGTCGGTATCGGCGTATTGTGCGACATTGAGTTGCTCGGCCTTTGACCAGATGGGGGTGGCAATGGCACCGGGCCCTACCACGATGACATCAATGCCGTACATCAGGAGCTCACGACGCAGGCATTCTGACCAGCCCTCGAGTGCGTGCTTGGAGCTGACGTAGGGCGCAAGATAGGGGGCGCCTAATTTGCCGCCCAGTGAGCTGATGTTAATGATGCGCCCGCGTTCACCGTGTCGAGTTTTGTCGGTTCCAAGCAGTGGCGCAAACGCTTGTGTTACGGCGATTTGACCGAAGAAGTTGATTTCGAATTGTTGGCGTACCTCATCGAGTGGAATGTGGAGCATGGGGCCGGCAACGGCGACGCCGGCGTTATTGATAAGTCCATTCAAGGTTTGACCAGCTAGATAGGAGCGGACCTGTTGGGCTGATTCTGCGATCTGTGCTGGATTGCACACGTCGAGGATGAGCGGCGTCACCTGGTTGCCGAACTGATTGCGTAGGCGGTCTGCATCACTGTCAGTGCGTACGCCGGCATATGCATGCCAGCCATGCTGAATAGCGGTGGCGACGCAGGCCAAACCGATACCACTGGATGCGCCGGTTACCATGAGTGTAGGCATGGGTGCTCCTTTGTGTGTGTGCGTACAAACCGCACTATAATGCAATTATGCACGATACACAGAAGGAGTACAACGCATGGATTTACCACAACTGCGCATTGATATTAATCATTTATATGCTCGTGAGCATGCGGCTATGGGGATTGCTGGGGCGCGCAAGGCGCTGAACGATGCCCAAGAATGGCAGTTGAGCGGGGTGTTGCGTAACGGCGGCGCACTTGTCTTTCCACATGCGGGCGTGCAAGATTGCGCCAAGCAGATTAGTGCGGTGGTCAACGCATGTATTGACAGCGGCGCCGATACGGTGCTGGTATTGAGCGTGTTGCATTCGTTTACTGACGAGATGGAGCAGGCGCGTCGACGCGTGGCTGCCGGTGGCGATCCGTCAACCGATCCATTGTGGGGGATTCAGGGGCCAGGACTGAATCGTGGTACGCAGTGGGGCTACGATCATGCGCTCTTTACGTGGCGCTATCTGTGGGAGATTGCTGCGGATTATTATGGCAAAAAAATGCCGCGCGTGATTGAGCGCTATCCGTGGTTGGCTGGTGGGAACCCGACGGCTTTGCCGGGGTATGACGAAGTGGCCGAGATTGCGCGTAACGCGGTGGTCGTCTCGACGGCTGACATGTTCCATCATGGTATCGGATACGGCACGCCGCCTGAGCGATCGTTTGCACCGCATCACGGTGGGCTCGAGTTGGCGCACAAGGTCATCAGCGAAGGGGCTGACATGTTGGCGCGCGGCGATTATGCCGGCTACAACCAACATTGTGTTGATGCCAAGAGCGATCATCGTGATGCAGGGCAGGTCATGCGTGCGGTGCTCGGGTCAATAACTCCTGAGATTGTCGAGATTATTCCGAGTGATGCAGCTGCACTGTACCAGGCACCGGATCCGACATGGGTGGCCGGGGCATTGGTAGCGTGGCACAAACAAAAATAAGGGGGCACATGTGGCAAAATCCAAGCGAATGGCCCAGGTTGAGTGGTTGGCCATCGGTGATATCGCTGGGACATTGGTGACACGCCCGGTGCGTGAGATTGTCCTCGATTGGCAAGGTGTCGTAGGCGACAGCCATGCCGGTGCCACGCGCAAGGCTGATGTGCGCATCCCGCATTATCGGCGTGGCAGTGTGGTGCGCAATGAGCGCCAAGTCACGGTGGTGGCAGCTGATCAGCTCGCCGAAGTTGCGACACGCTTGCTTCTACCT
Source organism: Chloroflexota bacterium (assembly GCA_016875555.1). Taxonomy (GTDB): domain Bacteria; phylum Chloroflexota; class Chloroflexia; order Chloroflexales; family Roseiflexaceae; genus UBA965. The sequence continues at coordinate 5,984 of VGPG01000158.1, forward strand.
GAGATACAGCCGGAGTGGTTAGGCGCAAATATGATGCTTGCTGGGGTACCACATGTGACCTTGTTGCCACCAGCGACGCGACTGATTTTTGCGAGCGGGGCGGCACTCGTGGTCGATTGGGAGAACCAACCGTGCACCGGACCAGGGCGCGTGATCGCAGCCCACTACGGCGATGAATCATTGACGGCGCGCTTTGTGAAAGCGGCCAAACAGCGACGCGGCTTTACGGCGTGGGTTGAGCGGACTGGCACGATTGCCGTCGGCGATGCAGTTGAGGTGGTGATGCCACCACAGGCGGCGTATCCTGGTTGGTGAGGCGCTGCGCCTTCGCATCCATGAAAGAATGTGTGATGAGTGATACCGATGCGATATCGTTCCCCGCAATCGTGCAAAAAGAAGGCGCGTTTA
>VGPG01000159.1 GCA_016875555.1 Chloroflexota bacterium
TAAACCACGGCATCACAAATCGGTCCCCCGTTAACAGGGCAGCCGGCGGATCGAAGCGCATCCACCCCTCGGCGACATTACACGTAAAGCCGGTACTTGCCGGTAAGAGCATCCACGCCGCCATCGATCGTGCATAGTGATGCCCACATTCGACCTCATTCCAGGGATTGCGTTTTGTGCCGTCATGACGCGTACGGAGCGCGGCAACGAGGCGTGTGGCATTCTTGAGATCGCCTTGGGTGAGCAAGTGAGCAGCCACATGATACTCGATGCCAGTCCAGACCTCGTCAGAGTAGACAAACGGAAAGCGCGGCCGTCCGCCGTGTGGCCAACTACACAACACTAATCCCTGCTCATCTTCGAGCACGTAGGTGCGTTGCGTGTTGACATGACTATGGAACGAAACGCGGAAGTTGTGTTTGACGATGGCTTGGAGCGTCTGTTGCACCATCTCACGCGGCACGATGTCGCCCAGACCGAGCAACGTTGCATGCAACTGGCCGAGGAGTTGATCCGTCAAAATCCCCTGTCCGTGCTGGTAGCGCTCTGCATCAACATCATCGAGGTGTTGGATAAAATAACTGCCGTTCCAACACAAATCAACAAAGCGTTGTTGTCCGCGCACCACACATGCTCGCCACCGGGTTGCACTCTCATGATCGCCGACTGCATCGGCTAATGCGGCACCTGCCTGCAACCCAGCAAGGTAGTAGAGCGTGCTGAGTGGATTTGCACCATAAAATTCGATGTCGTATGTGTTGTGTTGTCGCCCATCGGGCACACCGTCACGATCGGTGTCCCAATGGGCATCGGCATAGTCGACGGCGCGCTTGAGACCGGGATAAATTGCATCGAGCCACGGGCGGTCACCGCTGAGTTGCCACTCACGCCAAGCCCGTAAGACGCATCCCATTTGGCCATCGATGCAGGCTTCAGGGCGCTGATCGCCCCAGCCCCAGATAAATTCTTCGCCGAATTTTTGGAAGGTGCGAAAAATCATGTAGCCATCGGCCTCTGTTTCAACCGTGAACTCGATGGTGCGCATGACGCGTTCAAGCTGCGGGAAGAGATAGGCCATGGCATAGGCATAACTCCAGACGTGTGTGCACGAGCCCGGACAACAACCGGCATCGTCAAAACACCCCTCCCAACCATAAAAATCGCCGTCGGCCAACCAAAAACAGGTGGTTGAACGCATGGGCACAATGGTGGCAGCCAAGGCGTCACGCATGGGCTCAGGCAAGGTCATCTGTGCCATCACATCGCGGAACTGACGTGTTTTGTGCGTCAATGCTTCTTGCCGTCGTACCACGTCAGCTACCACGGCTGCAGCCGATGCATAGACCGTGGCGTAATGGTTTTGCGTGAGCGGTGCCGTGGCTTTGTCCCAGGTTTTACGCCGATTCGGCACGTACCATGCCAATACAAACGACATCGTCTGTGTGGCACCTGGCGCCAACGTCACATGCGCCGCCAATGATCCGGTATCAGCGGCACCACGTGCTGCCGGGCTGGCATATGCAGGGTCGCTGAGTCGTCCATCGCCGTGTAGGTCATCCCAGAAGTCTTGGACATAGTCCCACCATCCGCCACGCAACCAGGCCGTGCGATAGCTGACATCGGTATGTGTGGTGGCCAAGACCAACTCAGCATACTCAATGGAGTCGGCAGATTGGAGCGTATTGCGGTAACTGAGTTGATGATACGTCGTCGCATCATATGTAATGAGACCGCCACCGGGACCCGACAAATTACCGTATTTGTCGAAATGCACGCCGGCCGTGGCATCGTACAACGAGAAGACAAGTGTTATGTCGAGTGATGTGGTTGACGTGTTGGTAACCGTATAGTTAAAGAGTGCTGCAGGCATGCCTGAATCAACCGGATTGAGTGGCACAAACGGAGTAAAGGCCTCAAGTGACACGGTGATTGGCATGGCCACATCGCTGAGCGCAAGCTCTGCAATCGGATAGGTACCAGAGAGACTCGAATTAGCAAAGCGTGGTAATCCATATGCAGTATGCGGGTGATACCCATGTGAGAGGGCATGCGTACCATCTACCGGTCCTTCGAGGATACGCGTGATCCGTTCACCGGCAGATGGCAATACCGAAACACAGGCAAACGTGTTCGGCAGATAGGTACCTTTGGCCGGCGCATTGAAAATTTCCCAATCCTGCAAATTACCGCGCACTCCGAGCGAGACATTGCCAGAACCTATCCCTCCCAGCGGGAAAGCGGCTTGCGTTGCGAACGGGGCGTACTGCCGTGACTGGTGGCTCATCATTGAACTCCTGCTGTGTATGAACGCCTACTACTATGCTGATTATTACACACGACACACGACTGTCAAGCACGCCCCAACAAATCATCGCGTATGACACCGATCACTTCATAGAACGTCATCTGCGGATGAAATACGGTAGCAGTTAACGCCGTTTGTCCGACCACAGTACGTGCCATTTGCAGTTGTTGCTCGACCATGTGATCAAGCATCGCCCCACGAAAAATACGGCGTTCGGTACGGAACTGCTGACACAACGCACTGAGTACGATTGTTTCGTGGGAGGAACCACGACGCATCAGCAACGCACTATAAATATCCATGATATAGAGCATATCTTGCATGCCGCCCGAACGATGAAGCACGCGAAATGTCTCGACCAGATGCTCACGTGTCTCATGAATCTCACCGGCGAGGACATGAATCGCCGCCAGCCGTAAATGACAATTCGCCATGTTGATGGGCATAGCAATATGCGCAAATTCTTGACGGGCGTGGTGCAAATACGTGCGTGCATCCGCAAAATCACCAACTGCCATCAAAATCAAGCCACGATTATATCCGGCGTCGAGGAGCCCAATCGTCACACCCGTATCACGAAACATGGTAATCGCACGGTCGCTGTACTCAAGTGCACGTTGCAAATTGCCCACCGAAAAGTACATGAATGCGAGCATGTCATAGGCACGTGCTTGCCACGTACGTTTGTGTGTCTCCGAAAAGTAGGTAATTGCCTTCTGAAGTGAATCGCACAATTCGGCGAAAAGTCCGTGTTGCATTGCATCCACATCATGCAATCCATTCAACCCATACTCGATAGCAGCACGAGCCTCCACAAACGGCGCATCGTGTGTTTGTGCGAGTTCCATAGCCAGCCGCAAATACGTCAAGGCCAAATGAATGACTCCGCGATTCCCGTATAAGCTCCCCAACACAAAGACCAGTTCGATGCGCTGCGGATGGTCGCTTGGTAGCAAGGCATCACACCGTTCACACAAACTCATGGCATCGGTGGTTACACCATGACGAATCCACAGGGTATGCCAGTTCACGAGCACTGCCACGGCTTCGTTGACCAACTGCGCATCTAGTAACATTTCAACCACGTGCAACGCCACAACTACATCGGCTGACGTGACAAACGAATTCGTATGATGATACAAGTCCTCCCAACGCGCATCAATGAGCAGCGCCGCCGTAGCAACATCACGCAACAACTGATTGTGGGCTGCTTGTGACATCTGTGAATGTACGCCATGACGAATCACGGCATGAACTGCATACAAATCAGCATCACCACGCACCAAATAGACTACTTGCCGCTGTTCTAGTGCATCCATTATGCTTGGCAATGCATAGGAACTCAGCGCAAATACCTGTTGGCTAATAAACTGCAAGAAACGCAACGATACGGGCAATCGACACATCGAAAAGAACATGACGATACGCATCTCTGCTGGGCTCAAGTTGCGTACCGCATGAAGTACCGAATTCACTGGTTCAATTGCGGTGGTCTCATCTGTATAGGCGTTCGCAACCATGGCAATCAACAACGGGTTGCCATGCACCGAGCGACAGGCATTGAGCACATGCGCAGCCTCGATGTGACGCCCACCAGCCTGTTGGAACACGCGCATGAACAACTGACATGCGGTCGCACAATCGTGGTCAGTACGTAATGGCGGGATCTGAATAGATGTTGGGATGGCAATCCGTTCCGCCACATCTGACATACGCGACGTAATCACAAAACGCAAGGCTGGGAAGTGTTGCATCATCAACCGCAGGAGCATGATTGAAGACACCGGGTTTTGTTCATCTGCATTATCAACCAGTACATACGTATCATACGTTTCGAGAACCATTTTGAGACGAAGCAACACTGGCTCATTTGCGAGCGGTTTGACTTGGAACATCAGTGCAAGTTGCTGATATAAATGACCAATCGAAAGGACCCCTGATATGTCAAAAAAATACGTTCGATTTCCTTGAATAATTTCATATTGCCGCATCAATTCGAGTGCGACGGCTGTTTTGCCAATACCTGCCTCGCCAACGAATACCACATGCTGCCGCTGCCGCATCTCTTCACGGGCGTGTGCGAGGATGTCATCTCGACCGATCAGCGGTATTGCAATATTGAGAGTCGGTGGATAGAACCCGTATTGTTGGAGTGCAGATTGCCATTCCTGTCGGGAAAAATAGCCACTGAACTGCTGAATTTGATCGATAGGCACACGTATGGCCGCAGCCAAACGCAGGAACTCCTCGGCAATCCAAATATCCGGATGATACGCAAACAGCACATTCACCGTATTGGTAAAAATCACAAATGGAGCCGTACTATCGCGCTCAGGGCGCGTCAAAAACATGTCATCGAATCGGGCGCGCGTCAACACAATACCGCGCTGTTGCAATCCATCAATCACATCAGGCACAAACATCTGCCGTTGGCGTAACCGTTGAAACGCCAGCTTCATCAACTGAATAATCGTTGGCTTGTCAAAAAAGACGTATGACGGTTTCATTGATTGTTACTCAACGATGGCACAAACATCATGACTCCCAGGTGGGCTTTTCCCAGCCGAAGTCAATCTGATGCCGACGCAACAGCGATTGTAACTTCGGATCTTCTTCGGCTAACTCAACAATACGACTTAACGCTGCATTAAATGCATCTTGCATGCCATCGGGATACTTGGCAAAGCGGTCAGGTGGCACATCAAAAATCAACGAAACATGAAACCGCAAATACCCATCACTTGTTTGTTGCGGTGGCATACTTTCACTCCATACAAAAAAGGGCGTCCTCAACGTATCATAGCATGCACGACCACACAGATTCATTGCATCGTGAATCAGGCGTGTGGTATACTGAAGCAGTTGTGGCCCGGTAGCTCAATGGATAGAGCATCAGTCTTCGGAACTGAGTGTTGGGGGTTCGATTCCCTCCCGGGTCGCCATCATACTCCCCGTCCGCCTCGTGAACAACGTTGGACCGGGGTGTTCGCTTTTCTACACACAAAACATCACGACCACATACCAAGGAGCGCCACTATGCAGCAGCAATTTGAGGCAATCATCGTCGGTGGGGGTATTCTCGGGTGGAGTACCGCATATCATCTACTGACGCTTGGCGTCCAACACATCGCCGTGATCGATGTGACACAACCTGCCAACGCCACCACAGGAGCTGGCGCAGGATTCGTCGGTACGTGGGCCGCAGGATTTGGACCATCCACATGGGGTGAAGAAGAATTAGCCATTGAAGAATATAGTCTGGCATACTACCGCGCCCTCGGACAACGGCATGCTATACAACTCCGCACCAACGGGAATTTGTTTGTGGCACGTACCGCCCACGGGTATACCACGTGGATCGCACCAATGCTCACGCACCGTCTGACGCCACACGGCACACAGGCACTTAGTGCCGGCGAGCTCGTCGAACTAAGCCACGGCGCACTTGCACTGCACGAAGTATATGGTGCCGTCTACCACCCCCACGGCTTGCAAATACACACAACTCCGACACTTGACGCCATGGTGCACGAGGCGACACATGCAGGTGTCACGCGCATAATCGGTGAACTGGTCACGAGCATCAGTGTGACAGACGGCAGGGTAACCGGCGTATCAACGAGCACCGGTACCACGTATCATGCACCGCATGTTATTTTGGCATGTGGCGCCTGGAGTAATCAGCTGATTGGCCAAGTCAGTGACACCTTACCACTTTATCGTCTGGTTGCAACGCGTGTGATTAGCCCGAGTTGTGGCATTCCCTCATCGCTCCCAACACTGATGATTCCCGAAATGGGCGCATGGATTCGCGAGCATCACGGAGGCCTCATGTGGGGCACTGGTGACGGATATGCGCCACTCCACAATTTGCCCACCGAGGCCCAGCCTGGCACACGCCCCCATCATCCCGAATTGTTGCATCAGCTCACACGCACGGTCGGCGAATCACTGCAACGGCTTTTTCCTCACGCAGATATTCGCGTCGCCGAATGGACACAGGGGATGCCCGTCTACACCGTGGATAGACGCTTTTGTGCGGGTGCAGTACCACGTGTTGCCGGATTGTGGGCGGTCACTGGCGA
>VGPG01000160.1 GCA_016875555.1 Chloroflexota bacterium
GTGCGACTTGCAGTCAGCGTTGCCGTGGCAGTTCGTGTTGCTGTGCGTGTGCGTGTGCGTGTCGCCGTGGCAGTCGGCGTCTGCGTACGGGTTGACGAGGATGTTGGTGTGCGTGTCGCCGTGGCGGTGTATGTGCGCGTAGCAGTTGACGTCTGCGTGGCGGTGGGCGTGGTGGTCGGCGTATCGCTCGGTGTCGGCGTGTCTGCCACCGCAAAGACGGCAATTTGTGTGGGGGCCAATCCATTCACTGTCGTGCCATTGCCGAGTTGCCCAGCATCATTTACACCCCAGCAGCTGACGTGATTTGAGAGGAGAATGGCACAGGCATGCGTATCAGAGCGGGCAATCGACTTGGCATGTGTCAAATTGGTGACAACCACGGGGGTGGCCACTGACGCACTACTCCCATGACCGATGGCATCTTCGCCCCAGCAATAACTAGTGATTGTGGTGGTCACGCAGAAGCTACCGATGGTGAGCGTCGCCGGAGCCGGCAAACTCCCCGCTATCGATTGTACGTTGTTAAGCCCGGCGACTTGGATGGCCACCGGGCTATCTACGCCGCTGTCGTTGCCGAGTTGGCCGATGTCGTTATCACCCCAACACCAGACGTGACCAGGAGATTTAATAGCACAGAAGCTATTCATGACTGCGGCAATCTGCGTGATGCCTGTCAAGTTGCCACTCGCCGTCTCCACGGTGACAGGAGTTTCACCGGTGGTATCGGGCGTGTTATTCCCTAATTGACCGCTACTATCATCGCCCCAACACTGGACGAGGCCGGTATCGAGGACGGCACACGTTGTGGTGCTTGATACGGCAATTGCGACTGCCTGACTACTCAACGTCACCGCCACGGGAATGCTGGTGACACTCGGCGATCCACTTTCACCGGTTTGACCGAGTGAATTATTGCCCCAGCACCAGACGCCGCCGAGTTCGTCAATGGCGCATGCATGGCTCGGTGCAACGGCTAGATGATGCACGTTATAGAGATGCGGGACCAGGCTCCCCGGATTTGTGCCGTTTTCGCAGCGCGTTCCACATCCTGTTTCACTGTTGTCATCCGTGCCCCAACAGAACACGCGCCCGAGATGGGTGATGACGCATGCGTTATCGCCACCACTCATGATGACTGACGCACTAAAGACCGGATACGAAATAGGATTCAGATAATCGCTGACCACCCCGTTGACGAGCAGGCGCCCCCAGCACCAGATGTTCCCCACGCTATTGAGGGCACAGGTCTGGCGCGATTGTGCGGCGAGTTGACCATCAGTCGGGTACGACAGGGCGATGGCGGTTGGTGAACTGGTGCGTACTGCCGTATGAGTGAGTTGGAGCGTTGGCGTGGCGAGGGAGCTCACGGTGGTATCGTTCGTGTCAAAGTCAACACCAGCAGAGGCCTGCACAACCTGTGGAGCGGTATACGCCGTTGTGTCCCCGGTGCCTAGTTGTCCCTGCCGGTTATCGCCCCAGCAGTACACTTCACCCGTAGTCACAATCGCACATGCATGGTTGGTCCCCGCACTGATGCGCACCACTGCACCGCTTATACCGGTCACCGTCACAGGGACGGTGGCGTTGGTGGTCGTGCCATCACCCAGTTGTCCGTACGTGTTATTCCCCCAGCACGAGACTCCACCTGTGGTCGTACTCACACAGGCGTACTCGGCTGATGCGCCCATGGTAATCATCTGTGCATCGGTAATGCCAGTGACTTTCCATGGCGCGGCCATGCCAAAATCATCCTGATTCGTGGCGCTATCGTTATCGCCGTCACCGTTACCTAGTTGCCCTTTGGTATCGCGCCCGGCACAGTACACATCGTTGGTAACACGCACCACACAAGTGTTATCGAGACCGGTGGCCAAATCTGCCACCAAATCAACATCAAAAAATCCTTCCACGGCGACACTACCGTCGCCGGATGCCCCGAATTTGCCGTACGAATTATTGCCCCAACAGCGGATAGCACCGTTGGTCTGGCTGGCACATGCATGGGTGTTCCCGAGCTGCAGATTCTGCACTGCACCGAACGTATGACTTGCGACCGGCGCCAGTTGATCGGAGCTGATACCTGCAACGCCCAGTTGTGTGATGCCAGCTCCCCAGCAATAGATGCTGTCGTCTGACTTTTCGGCACAGGTGGCCACGGTCCCCGCTGCGAGTTGCTCAACGCTACTACTCATGTCGGTACCACTGACCGCTTGTGGCGTTGTGGCGTTGGTGGTTGAACCGTCGCCGAGTTGTCCGCGGTGATTGCGTCCCCAGCAATAGACAGCCCCGGAGCCGTTGATGGCACATGCGTGATGCGTGCCGACACTCAGGTGAACCGCACCCGTTAGCCCGGTCACTGAGACGGGGTAGAGTCGATCGGTGGTTGAACCGTCGCCGAGTTGTCCGTAGGTGTTGTCGCCCCAGCAGTAGATGTCACCGGTATTCGTCAGTGTACAGGCAAAGTCTTCGCCGACTCCGATGTCTGGTACAGGGAGTGTGCGTGCACTGGCGTGTTGGATGCCGGTCCAGTGGAGTGTGGTTGATATGATGATGAGTACAACAAAAACAAGCAATCGTTGCATACTCACAGGCTCTCTATTACATGCGCATTGAGCATTCACTCTGATGGTACCCTACATATCATCTACTACAGAAATACATAGATTACTGTGTGATTACGTTGTCATTATTTATTCATGTTTTGATGTCAATTATGTAACAACTGGACACGCGCTGGTGTGCGATGACGAGTGTTTATGCAGCGTTTACGCATGTGTTATGCCCGTGATGCTATGCTGTAGTCAAGCGTGAAGCAGACGAAAGGGGTTTGACGATGCAACTGAATGGATATCACCATGTGACTGCGGTAACCAGCAACGCCAAAAGAAACGTTGATTTTTATACACAGGTACTGGGTATGCGTCTCGTCAAAAAGACGGTGAATCAAGACGACGTCACGGCATACCATCTCTACTACGGTGACGAACTCGGACGTGCTGGTACGACCTTTACCTTTTTTGATTGGGCGATGATTGGGCCACAACAGCGTGGCACGGGTGCCATTGACCTATTGACGATGCGCGTGCCAAGTGCTGCGGCAATCACCTACTGGGCGGATCGTCTCGCTGCGCATGGTGTCGATGCCGATCCGATGTCGACGTGGCATGGCCACGCAGCACTCGCATTTCGCGATCCTGAGGGGCAGCGCCTGATGCTGATTAGTGACGAAGGCTGTGCCGGTGGGACGCCGTGGGTGAAGAGTCCGGTGCCAATCGATTACGGCATCAAGGGTATTTTTGGAACTGGGGTGACGGTGCGCAATCGTGAGCCACTCGACACCGTGTTGCGCGTCGTATATGGGCTAACCCTGGTCGATGAGCAGGTTGACCCAGTGCATCCTAAGCGCACGCATCTGCTATATGCTGTCGGTGACACGATTGGTGGCGCTTTGGCCGTACAGGTGGCCCCCGACATGCCGCCGAGTCGTCTCGGTGTGGGTGGCGTTCACCACATCGCCTTTCGGGTGCCAGATGATGATGCGGCCACGTACTGGATTAATCGCTTGAGCCGGTCGGGATTGCAACCGACGCACATCATTGACCGCTTCTACTTCCATTCGGTCTATACGCGCGTGCCCGGCAACATTCTCATCGAGTTGGCCACGGATGGTCCCGGCTTTGCTACCGATGAACCGGCCGAGACACTGGGCGAGACGTTGGCGCTGCCACCCTTTCTTGAGCCACGACGGGCAAGTATTGAGGCTGGTCTGCGGCCAATCGAATAGCACGCAGATGGTGGTCATGCACATTGTATAATGAGCGAAGTGCATGATGCAGTGAGAACAATACATGTCTGACATTCCTAGTTACTCGGTGGTGATACCGGTCTACAACAGTGCCACGATTGTCTCGCTCGTGATTGAGCGCACCCGTGCGTTCTTTGCACAGCATGGACTGAGTTACGAAATCATCTTAGTGAACGATGGTAGCCGTGACGGGAGTTGGTCTGTTATCGCCGCACATGCAACGCGTTATCCCGAAGTCGTGGCGATTAATTTGTTGCGCAACTACGGTCAACACAATGCAGTGTTTGCAGGAATCGCGCATAGCCGTGGTCTGCATGTGATTACCATTGACGATGATTTACAAAATCCACCCGAAGAGATCATGCACCTGATAGAGACCATGCGTGACGGCAACCATGATGTGGTGTTCGGCCGGTTTGTACAAAAGCAACACTCGTTGCTCCGGCGTCTGGGGAGCGAACTGATTCGGCAGATGAACAATCGCATTTTTTTGTGTCCACCCGGCATCACGCCAACGAACTTTCGTTTGATACGGCGTGATGTCGTTGACCGCATGCTCGGGTATCGTACCGCCTACCCGTATACGACGGGCCTGGCGTTGATTTTTGCTCAATCGGTTGGTAATGTATGGGTACAACACCAAGAACGCCATGAGGGTAAGAGCAACTATAATCTCGTACGAATCATGAGTCTCGTATTGCGTATTTTGTTCAATTACTCGATTTGGCCGTTACGCCTGGTGACCGTGACCGGGTTTGTGATTGCCAGCGTAAGCTTTGTGATTGGCGTGGTACTGATTATCCGCAAGTTGTTTGACAACATCCAAATCGAAGGGTGGGCGGGCATCATGGTCATGTTGGCACTCCTCAACGGGGTCATCATTCTGATGCTCGGCATGTTGGGTGAATACACAATTCGCATTTTGCAACAGATGAACTCCAAAGAGACGTACCACATCAAAGAAATCGTCACACACGATGCCTAAGCACTTTTTTATTGCAGGTGCACAACGCTCTGGCACCACCTATCTGTATCAACAGTGTGTTGAACATCCACAGATTGAGATGGCCACGCCAGTGCGCCCTGAACCCAAATACTTCATCAATCAGTGGCAGACAACGACCACGGCAACGAGCTACTACGACCGCTATTTCGGTCACAAAGTAGGAGCAACCGTCTTTGGTGAAAAGTCAACCAGCTATATCGAAATTGAATCGGCAGCTCAGCGTATCGCACAGTGCATTCCGGACGCCAAGATTGTCTTCGTGTTGCGCAATCCGGTCACACGTGCCATCTCGAACTATCGCTTTAGTGTCAAGCACGGCGTTGAACAGGCATCTCTTGCTGAAGCAATCTATCACGAGGAGCACCGACGGCATCGCTACGACGCCACCAAAATGTCGGTGTCGCCGTTTGCCTACATGCAACGCGGTCGGTACATCGATTATATTCGTATGTATGAGCGCTACTTCGCCCCGGAGCAATTTCATATCATGATCTACGAGCAGATGACGCATGATATACGCGTGATACAACAGCTCTATGCATTTTTGGGAGTGGATGCGGATGTGGTACCACAATCACGCGATGCAATCATGAACGACAACGACCCCGATTACATGCCGACACATGATGATGACCTCCTGCGCCATATGTATGCATACTTCGCTGACAGCAATCAACAGCTCTTCATGCATCTTGGGTACGACGTCTCTGCGTGGGCATCACCGTTCACTAACTCAGCGAAATAATATCGCTCCCCATGTCACTGTCTCGATAGAACCGGTGCACCCGGTCCGGCCGGTATATGCCGCGTGCCGTCACCACTGCACTCACCGGTGTGTCATCGGGGGTTGCGGGTAGGTTGCGCGGTCCATGCGCTGCTACCACGTACCGCGGTAACTGGCGGGCATTGAGGTGGTGCAGGAGAGTGGCGATGTGCGCATCAACGACTGCGCCGTCATCATTGACGCCGCCACATACGAGCGCGAGTGTGGTATCGGGATGAATGTCGTGTGTGGCACTGAGGTGCAAGTGGACCGGTGGGTGCCCTGATTCACGCATGAGCATGCGTTGCATAGTGGCAGCAAATAACCCGTCATTGTCAATAATCGTGAGATAATCGTCATCCGTGAGCAAGGCGCCGGCTAGTCGGGCGCAGCGTTCGTGGCCACGATCGAGACGTTGCAAGACCTGGTTGAGCAACGGGAGCCGCTGGCTGTGCTGTGGCAGCTGTGCATGGAGTTCGCCTACGAAGAGGGGCACCTCGGTGAGCGGTAGTGTGTGCGCATCTACGCCATGATCGAGGCAGAGCCAGATGCCAGCCGCAATGACGGCTTGTCGTGCATAAACCAGATGGTGGGCGAGTGCATTGAACAATTCACCGGGTGTTTCAAAGCGTACGGCCTGCCCGCGCCAGTCGTAGGCGTGGATGGTGCGGTGTTCGGCGTGGTAGCTGACCGATTGTGTGGCCAGATGCCGATGAAATGTATGCGTCATGTGGATTTATCCTTGGATGATGAGGTCGCTCAGTGTGCGATGACAAACGGCGCGAAACAACCCCCACTCCTGGCAGG
>VGPG01000161.1 GCA_016875555.1 Chloroflexota bacterium
CCAAGAGGATCCACGCGCGTGGGGGTACCACGCAGTCGTCTGGCGCGGCGGGGCATTTGTCCTGTATCAACGCGACGCCACGATGCGTGGATTTATGCCGTCAGGTCAACTCATCGACGCAGGTACTCAGGCGCGCCTGCCACTGACACCACCGGCGGGTACGGCCCACGTCGTACTCCATCTCGCTCTGCTGGTGCCGGGCAGCGTGACCATCAATGAGACGACGTTCACCGGCACGGCCGGTCTGCACATGATTCCACTTGCCGAGGTACCTGCCACATTGACTGTCGGCGCACCAGAGAGCGGCGCTGTCATTGTGCGCGGCGTGGCATATCATGACGCAGGGAGCACAACTACACCGCTCCGGCAGGCAAACACGGTCGTTGCGCAGCTCCGCAGTAGCGTGCGCGATCTGGTTGTCGAGACCGAGGCCCACGTCGTGCTCGACCAAATTGGCCCCGTCCAAATCGCCATCGACATCTGGGACACCGCACGTGGCGTGCAATATGGCTGGTATGGCGCGGTACTCCCCCCAAATCACACGGGGGTGCTACGCATGACACTCGATTTGGCGAGTGGCACCATGAACGGCGAGATGGATGGCACATCGCTGCCGCTGGGGAGTACGTTTGCCGGGATACGTCCGGGTTCTTATATGGCCCGTCTGCAGGTCGGTGCGGGTGCAACCATCCTGGCGACCCCGATCCCGCTCTTTCAATTTGTCGTTGATGCTGAGAATCGCATCGGCGCGGTGCGCAGTTATCAACTGCAGACACTGGTGGCCACCCCCGCGCATATCATCGCACCACCAATCGCACACGTTGCGGACGATACGGCGTTGTACGCACACATGCCCGCCCAACTGCGTGCATCGCCAAGGCAGGTAGTCAACCTGTTGTTATCATGGCGTGCGCTCCGTGACGGGACCGACGAGCGCTCTGTGCTCCTACACCTGCTTGACGCCCAAGGGAATCGTGTGGCACAGTTCGATGGTCCTCCGGGTGCCGGCATGACGCCTACGCGTGCCTGGCGTGCCGGCGACATCATCCTCGATGCCCGCCAACTGACACTCCCCACCGATTTGGTACCAGGCACTTACACCCTGATGGTCGGCATGTACCGCTGGCCATCGCTCGAGGCCGTGCCGCTGATAGTAGATGACCAACCGAATACAACGACTACCCTGCGCATCCCCGTCGTTGTTGAAAAGTAGAAGGCATCGAAAACGCCCACGGCAGGAATATCCTGCCGTGGGCGTTGTGTCGTGTTGAGTCGTTTATCGGCGCGTGGTGAACTTCCACACCGTACCGTTATTGGATACAGTAAATCCTGCCACATTCTTGGCGCGCACATTCCAGTAGAACGCCTTATTCTTGGCAAGATTCGGTACAGTTACCGTACGCGCTGTCCCAACGCTCTTCCAGTTGGTACAACCGGCAGCCGTCAGTGCAAAGCAGTACTCGTAGCTGGTTGCACCGGTGCTGGCTGCCCAGGATAGTCTAATGGAGAGGGCTTGATTCACGGCATTATTCACCGGCGCCGTCTTATTGAAGGCGAGCGGCTTACGCACGGGCGTTGGCGTTCGTGTACGCGTACGGGTAAATGTGCGGGTAAACGTGCGTGTCGCGGTGCGCGTGGCGGTACTTGTCTTCGAAGCCGTCGGCGTCGTGGTCATCTCGACAATACTCAGGGCAACTGCGTCGTCGACGTTGATACGTGGCAGTTGCAAGCCATTACGCGTGTCCGTAATAGTCGTGCCGGTGGCAAAGAGCCACTGCAAAATCTGCCCGACCGACGCATCGGGTGCGATCTGCTTCATCACGGCCCAGGCACCGGCCACGTGTGGTGTGGCCATGGAGGTACCTTGTTTGTAGCCGTAGTCAGTGGTCGAAGCAGTTTTTGATGAATAAATCCACATTCCAGGAGCAAGCAGATCGAGCAAGCGGTCGCCGTTTGCATTCATACCATTATTGGCTGATGTTGGTGCATTTGAGAAGGATGCGACCTGGTCAGCTGCAGTTGCGCCGTATCCGACAGCAGATTCCGTCGTCGTGGCACCTACTGCAATCGCCGACGAGATACACGCTGGGCTGGCGATTTTATCGACGAATTCTTCATTACCGCTGGCAATAATCGTAGCCACCTTGAGGGTGCGTAAATCGTCAATATAGGCTTTGAGCGCTGCTTCATCAACATCACAGGTAGTCGCACTTTCGCCACCACCAAGACTCATGTTGAGGGCCGCTAATGTGCCCCAGCTGGGAGTACTCATGTTGGTCATCAACCAGTCCATGGCAAGCATTTGGTCGGCACTATACGAACCAATCCCCGAGTTATCTGTGGCAGTGGGATCGGTATCAGGATAATACGTGAAGACCTGTATGCCGATAATCTTGGCACCCGGTGCCACACCACGCATGGACTTCGATGCAACGGTTATTTCCTTGCCAGCCACGGTACCAGCCACGTGCGTGCCGTGGTCACATCCCATACCTGCATAACTACACGGGGCAGCGCTACCTGTATCATTGGTCACCGTTGGATCAGTACTCGCCCCACTCGGACAGAGTGACACTTCGCCGGGTGATGTCCAGTAGTTCGAAAAACAGGCTTCTGCAACTACTTGGCCATCCAAGAATTCATGATTTGTCTTGACACCCGTGTCCAGCACGGCCACGGTCATGCCTGTCCCGTCATAGCCTGATGCATTGGCAGCTGCAGAACCGATTAGAGCAGTGCTCAGATTCATCAAGACAGGGAGTGGTTTGTCTTGTTTGATGCTCACCACCGCACTGTCAGCAGCAATGGCGGCCACATCTTGACGGCGCATTTTGGCAAAGACGATGGGATGCAGTTGTGGTTGACGCGGCATGACGCGCACGAGGGCGGCTTGGCGCGTCACAAAATCGTTCTGCAGTGCACGAACCGAATCAATGCGTTGTTGTCTAGCCTGTGGATCTAGCGAGAACTCACTACGTGCAAACACCGGATTGTCGAGAGAGATGATGACCGGAATGTCGTCATTGGCATCGCCATCGGCCAAGATTTTATTGACTTGTGCATGTAACGCCATCCGTGCCTCGGTTGAGGCAATCAGTCGTTGGCCGATTGGCAGACTGAAGATGAGGGTAAATGCAACTGCTATGAGAAGAACGCTTCGCAACATATGTACCTTATTTGCTATGGATATGCACAAGTATAGCAATAAAGTACAAATAATTTTAACAAATTTGCAAGAAATTGTATTAATTGATGTAAGAATTGACTGTTCGTGCATCAAACACATCTTAGCGTTGTGTAGTAAAGCGCCAGATACCGCCATTCGACACGGTCACGCCGGCGGCATTCTTTGCTCGTACATGCCACACATACGTCCAATTACGTCTGAGATTTGATAACGTTACGCTCCGTGCGGCGCCTACACTTCTCCAGTTAACACAAGTTGCGCCCGTGAGGGCCACACAATACTCGTAACTCGTCGCCCCTCGACTTGCATTCCACGTCAAGGTAATTGCAATCGGTTGATTCTGCACATTATTACTGGGCGCCGATTTACTAAACGTCAGTGGTTTGATGATCGGCGTCGGCGATGTGGTGCGGCTAGATGTGCGGGTAGCCGTCCGTGTGATGGTACGTGCAACTGTGACCCTCAGCGTGGCGGTGGCGGTCACCGATGCAGTATGTGTCAATGTCCTCGTTAACGTGGTCGTCCATGTAGCCGACTCGGTGGGTGTTGTTGTGTGCGTGGCCGTGGCGGTCGTTGATACGGTATACGTCGGCGTACTGGTTGACGTATCGGTGTCGTGTGGTAATTCTGTCGGTACGAACGTATCTGTTGCAGTCTGCGTGGGTGAGGTGGGAGTCCGTGTATACGTCGCAGTAACTACTACCGCTTGGTGCCCAAGGGCAGTATTAATCGCCGCAAACAGCGACATACGCGGTATTTGCACGCCATTACGTGCGTCAGTTACCTGTACCCCCGATTGATACAACCAGGCCAAGACAGTCGGAACAGTGGCGGCCGGGGTTATTTGTTTGAGCACGGCCCACGCACCGGCAACGTGTGGTGCCGCCATGGATGTGCCGGGTTTGTAGCTGTAGGCCGTCGTTGCCGATGACATGGCAGAATAGACATACTGACCGGGTGCGAGCATATCCAACAAGCGATCACCAGTCGCCGAGAGCGGAGCGTTGTTGGTTGACGCAGGGGCATTCGAGAACCACGGCACCACATCAGCTTGTAGGCCGTTGCCGGGCAAATTGGTAGCACCAACGGCAATCGCCGTCGAGATACAGGCGGGAGCAGTAATGCCATCGATGTACCCGTTATTCCCACTGGCGATGACGGTGGCCACTCCGATGCTCCGTAATTGGTCAACGAACGCTTTGCGCGTATCGGCGTCACACGCTGCGGTATATTTGGCTATCCCACCTAGGCTCATATTGACGGACACCAGTGTGCCCCAGCTTGGGATGTTAGCATTGTCGTAGAGCCAATCAAGGGCACGAATTTGGTCACTTTCCCACGAGGCGAGACACCCCGCCGTCGACGAACATCCGACGTAGCCGTTTTTTATGTGCGAAAACACCTGTACGGCAATGATGTTGGCGCCCGGTGCAACGCCACGTACGGCATTACCCGCGGCAGTGGTCAGCGCATGACCAGCGACAATCCCAGCCACATGCGTCCCATGAAAGCAATCAGAAAATGCAGTACATGGTGCACCACTCCCGGCAGTGGTTGACGTAGCGACTTGACCAGGACAAAAGGAGGTGCTCATGATATTCGTGGTCGAAAAGCAGGCTTCGGCCACCACTTTATCGCGCAAATATTCATGTGTCCCGAGTACACCGGTATCAAGGACAGCCACAGTCATCCCCGTACCGTCATAGCCGGCAGCGTGACTGACCTGTAAGCCAAGCAACTGACTACTTTCGCTGGTCGAGAGCAGACTGATGCGGTCTTCAACGATGGTATGCACATCGGCATCATCGTATATCGCGGCTATATCGGCGCGTGTTGCAGTGACAAACAGGAGGGGCAGTACCACGGTTTGGCCCTTGATGTGGCGGATGCGTCCGTGTTGGCGCTGTACGAACGCACGTTGGTGCTCACGGACAATCGTCCGGCGATGCTTCTTTTGGGTCACGGTTGCACGTGCGCCTTCGAGCCCTAATGGTGCGTTGAGTGTCACGATGAGCGGGATTTCGTCACTTGGTGCGCCCTGGGCAATTAGGCCTTGTATATGCTCGGGGAGACGCTTTTGATTTGCATGCGTGACACGCTGATTGAGAGGCATCCACGCAACGCACATGCCCATACACAGCATCAACAGTACCCATCGTCTTACCACAGACATACCACTCCTCACACGCGTGAACACACGATGTTCACGCACCGTTCACGCTGATGTATATTCCCCCTTGTTACAGTATACATGTCAGATACGACATTCGAGTTACGAATCAATACAAAAGGAGTTGCGACCATGGCTTGGAACATCGACACCAGTCACTCAGAGATTTTGTTCACCGTGCGCCACATGATGATTTCGAACGTGCGCGGCCAGTTCAACAAGTTCAGCGGCACCATTAACCTCGACGAGGCCAACCCAGCCAACTCGAGCGTCGAGGTGAGCATCGACGTGGCCAGCATCAACTCCCGCGACGAGAAGCGCGACGGTCACTTGACCTCACCGGACTTCTTCGATGCCGCCACCTACCCAACCATCACCTTCAAGAGCACCAAGGTTGAGAAGACCGGCGACAACACTGGCACGATTCATGGTGATTTGACCATCAAGGGCGTCACCAAGGCAGTCACCCTCGACACCACCTTTGTGGGCAAGGCCAAGAGCCCATGGGGCACGACCAGCGCCGGCTTTAATGCCAGCACCAAGATCAACCGCACCGACTTCGGTTTGACTTGGAACGTG
Source organism: Chloroflexota bacterium (assembly GCA_016875555.1). GTDB lineage: Bacteria > Chloroflexota > Chloroflexia > Chloroflexales > Roseiflexaceae > UBA965. The sequence continues at coordinate 5,937 of VGPG01000161.1, forward strand.
GCCCTCGAGACCGGTGGCATCTTGGTCGGCGAAGAGATTACCATCAACATCGAGCTCGAAGCCGTCGAGAGCTAAATCGAATCAATCCCCTGCAGTACAGCCGTGTACTGCAGGGGATTTTGTGTTTGATACTGCGGGCCTCAGGAACAGCCTCGCGGGCGCCCTACCATCATCCGTACGGGGTCGATTTCGGCGCCCAACATACCTCGCGGGCGCCCCACGCAACGCCCCTACGCAACCTCAACAATCAGCTCAACCTCGGTGGCGAAATTAAACGGAATCACCATGCCCACAGCGCTGCGCGCATGCGTACCGGCGCTGCCGAACACCTCGAGCAACAGGTCGCTACAACCATGAATCACACCCGGCGTGTTATCAAAACCAGGCCCCACATTGACCATACCCAACACCTTGACCACGCGTACCACCGAGTCGAGAC
>VGPG01000162.1 GCA_016875555.1 Chloroflexota bacterium
CAAAGGCATCCACGATGGTGTATCCCGAAATAACCAGGGCCACGATTAAGGGAAGCCACGGTATGTGTCGTTTGGGGCCATGCACAGATTGACGAATACCAATCCATATCGTGCCACCGGTAATGAGCAAGATGGCAATGATGCCACCGAGTAGGATGGTGTCACCAAGAATCAAAAACGACCAAATAGCTGACAATAACGGTGCCACACCTCGGGCAATAGGGTACAAAACACCTAAATCATAGTGCTCGTACCCATAGGCAAGCAAGAGGTAATAGAGTGCTTGAAAGAGGGCACTGATACCGGCCACCAGCCACAGTTGTTCTGTGGCATGATTCCACGCCCACGGTAATGTGGCAAATCCGGAGACGACGACTGCCAACCACGAGCTGAGTTGACGATGGGGAGACTGTTTGAGCAGGAGATTCCAGCCGACATGAATACACGCCGAAAGCGTAATCAACGCAACAACCGATAGTGGCACGACATTTACCTTGGGTTACACGATATGCGCTGCATTATACCGTGTTATGGCTGGCGTGTATCGGGGAGCGGTTGTGTGGCCTGTGGTGACTGACTAAATCCGGCTGCACGGACGATCGCCTGCATGCGTTCTTTGGGGAGGGCATACGCAGTACGACCGTTGAATCCAACGGTTGTTTGTGCTGCACACAAGGCATTGGCGATGGCCTCTTCGACCGCATCTGCGACACCATGAAAGAGTTGATCCATGGCACTGGGTGGGAGAACGCGAATCTGCTCAAGTTGATGCCGATTATCAGCGAGTTCGTTGCCAGTACTGAAGGCCACAAACAAGTCGCCGCTCCCGTTATGACCATACCCACCGGTACGAGCGAGACCGACGGTTGCTCGTTGTGCAAGGCGATCGCATCCACTAGATGTCAACGGCGCGTCAGTCGCAATAATCACAATAATCGATCCATCTCCAGGCGTGTGGTTTGGTTCGCTCCATCCGCTGGGTATTTCGCTCGTAGGAATGGCACGACCGACTGGCACTCCGTCGATGCGCAGATCGGCGCGAGCACCGTAGTTTGCTTGAACGAGCACGCCGACGGTATATGATTGACCAGCGGCAGTGACGATACGTGATGAAGTGCCAGTACCACCCTTAAATTCATGACAAATCATGCCAGTCCCGCCACCGACGTTGCCCTCAGCGATGGGGCCACTATGGGCATGATTGAGGGCATTGATGACCTGTTGGCGACCCACCAATTCACCGACACGATCACTCAGCCAGCCATCGTACGTTTCGGCCACTACGGGTAAAAGGAAGCTATCATTGAAGCCCTGAGAGACGGCAAACCACGACATGGCATCCCAGACGGCGCCGACCCACGGAGTTCCCGTTATTGCAATCGGGTTGTACAACAATCCGGACTCTTTGAGCCAGGCTAGACCGGTAACTTCACCACACCCATTGAATGAATGGGATCCTGCAAATACGGGTGCATGCCAGCTTTGATGGCCACGAGGCATGATGATGGTGACGCCGGTCCGTGCGACATGTGGAGAATCGCTGACGACGGTGTCGTAGCCCACGAGCACGCCGGGCACATCAGTGATGGCGTTGTGAGTTCCGGTGGGCAGGGTGCCGATGGCAATCCCGATATCGCGTAAACGACTCATGATGGTACCTTTCTGCGTGTCTATGTCGTGCGTGCGCGCCACTCGTGGGCGAGAATGCTCATCTGGATGTCGTTGCCACGAACCCCATCGCGATAATCGGTATCACGGAGGACGCCCTCAATAACAAACCCCAGTGATTCGTATACTTTGCGGGCCGCATGATTGCGTTCGAGCACCGTTAACCCGACGCGGTGCAAGTTGAGCTCATTAAACGCATAGCGCAAGATGAGTTGCATGCCGTCGCGACCGTATCCCTTGCCGCGATCAGCGGGGTTACCGATGGCAATACCCACGTTGGCGGTCTGTAAATTCCAATAAATGTCGTAGAGCACGACATACCCGACAAGGCGATCGTCGGTGAGTGTGCGCAGTCTGAAATGGGTGTGCGAATGACCGTGTCCACCACCAAGATACGATTCAGCGGCTTCACTCTGATTGAGTGGTTTGGCCGCAGTAAACTGCAGTCGGCGGAGGAACTCGGCATCGTTGCTCCAGCCGGATACGATGGGTAAGTCATCGGGTGTTGCGGCGGCTAGTCGAACCAGTGTGCCATGGAACAGATTAGAAAACGACATGATGCTTTCTCTCAGAACAACGAGAACACACCTATCATAGCCGATTGCGATGATTTATGCATCAAAGTGCTGGCGAACTTTGGCACTGGCATGTCCATGCAACGGTGTACCATGCCCAACGACTAACGTCTCGTAGGTGTATGTGCCAATGCGCTGGCGACTCATAGCCGCGCGTTCTACATCTTCGTGGCCGACTGCACGCCGCAGACCGAGGATATGCATACAGACGTCACCACCGATGAGCACGCCGCCGTGCATCTGCCAGAGGAGTGAGATGTGTCCGGCAGTGTGACCCGGTGTCTCAATGACGTGGATGACATCATCAATGATATGATCGTGTACTGCCGTATCCATGACATGTGCGGGTTGTCCCATGGGTTGTGACGGGGCATTCGTATCGATGAATGCTTGGAGATGGTGGAGTGGTGGTGTTAAGTGGAACGGGCGTCGCAGCAAGATGCCTCGGCGCACATCATCGGCATCTTGCGGATGCATCAGGGCCACAGGAGCGCCATGTTGCTGGAGATGGGCCAGCCCCCCGCTGTGGTCGTAGTGGAGGTGGGTAACAATGATGCCACGCAGATGGGCTGGTGTGAGGTTGTGTTGTTGTAATGCCTTGATGATGGTCGCTCCACTTGAGATATCGCCCGTATCAATCAGCCATGCGCCATGTGGCGTATAGAGTAAATAGGCGTTGACCATGCCAATGGCGAGGCGGAATAATCCGGGGACTACGTGCTTAAACATGTGGCATCTCCTCGTGTTTCTGCCAACGCAAATGAATCCCGGATGATTTGTAGCGGAAGCCACAGCGTTGATAGAGGGCCTGTGCCGCTTGGCGCTCGTCATCGACCGTGAGGTGTACGCTGTTCAGTTGATGCGCATACACCCAGGCTAATCCGTGATAGATGAGTTGTGTTGCCACGCCGTGGCGTTGATGAGCATCTGCGACAGCAATAAATTCGAGCGTGGCACTCTGATCAAGTTCATCAATACTCCACCATGCATACCCCTTGATGTCGGAGTGTTCGGCAGGAATGATGCTCAGCAAATGATGGCCATCGTGCGCATAGAGATCATCGATGGTTGCCCAGGCCCCCGCAAAGTGTTGTTGGTGCAGACGGTCTATGGCATCACGATGCGTGGAGTGTGCCTCCTGCACATCGTGAGTGAGTGCATCCACGACGGGGTCTGTATGGTGCATGACATGTACGGTTTTGATGGTGCGAAATCCCTGTGATTGCCAAAAAATAATTAATTCGTGTGCATCACGATCCGGAAATGCGTCGAAGGTGGTGACCTCTGCGGGTAGGTGGTTCACCAAAGCCCGCCAGAGGTGGTGCGCATGTGCGCGGTGCCCGAATGGTCCACGCAACCACGCGCGTTTGAGATGAAATTCTGCGGCGAGCATGGCATCGCCGGTCGTACCGACGGCGAGCTGTCCATCGGCAAGTTCTGCACGCCACGTTGCCTGAATAATCGCAAATGTGTCATCTGCAGATGCGCTTTGAAGGCAGCGCAACGCTGGGTGTTGTACGGACTGATGCACCATGGCGATGAGTGAATCGAGATGTGGATTATCAGTGTGTATCCATGTGACGGTGGGTTGATTCATCATTGAGACTTATATACTCCCAAATAACAGCGTCTGGTTTACCGCGTAATCGGCGAATCAAATCGGTGCTGCGATTGCGGAACGTGTCAACAGCATCGCTGACCATGACCACATCGTGTCCATACAACCAGCCACGGATGCCCGCTTGGTGGATGTGGAGGGGTGAGCACGTAATCGGCGGATTGAGTTGAGGGATTTGGCGCCAACACTCACGAATCATGCGCATGTAGACGCTATCTATTCGTTGTGTGGGCATATCGGTGGTGAACGCAAGGGTCAGGCGCCAGCAGTGTAGATGATCCATCGTGGTACTCGCTTTCGGTAGTGAGTCCGATTCTCTCAGCTCACTACCGTTTTGGCGGTCACAAATGGTACGCGATGGTTACTTTTTTGTGCTTTTGCTCAAAAACCACGTCAACGCAGCGATGACGAGCGCAATCGGCGCACCAATTGGAATCAGATCGCGTTGACCATCCCAGCCCACAACTTGGCCCAAGAAGATGACGCCCATGACCACGATGATGACGCTCGTCAGTTTGTTTTTGAGGTCGTCGAGTGAGTTAATTGCCAGCCATTCGGGGATTTGTACGTTATCACTGATAAACAACTCAAAAAGTCCGAGCGCAGTAATATAACAGACAGTGGCAAGCAAAAAGATGTCAATGGCCTCAATGATGTAGAGAGCGACGGTTTTGCCGATTTTTTCGGGAGTTTCGGTACTCATGACTTTGTCGACAACCGCATAGATCTCCCACATCCCAAAGACTAAGAGGGTGACCATACCAATCAATGATCCCATGACTGCAATGATGATGAGGTAGCGGCTTGATGATAAGACGCGTGACAGAAACGACGTCATACAAAACCCTTTCAACAAAATGTGGTGCTATCGAGATTACGTATGTGTGTTGGTATCGGTTTGAGGGAGATTTGCTAATCGTTTGTTGCGTCGCTGGAGTAACTGCATTTTGATGTCTGGCCATTCGTGGTCAACAATCGAATAGAGATACGAATTGCGGATGCGTCCATCATAGCGGATGAGGTGATTGCGCAAACACCCTTCAAATGTGGCACCAAGTGCAACGAGTGAGCGTTGGGCCGCACTGTTGAGTGCATCGGTTTTGATTTGGACGCGCACGCAGTCTAGTTGTTCAAAGGCATAGCTGAGCATCAACAACTTGCTCTCAACGTTGGTGCCGTCACCTTGGGCCTGTGGGGTAATCCACGTGCCGAATTCAACACCGCGATGTGCCGGGCGAATATCAATAAATCGGGTGACGCCGACAATCGTGTTGGTGGCCCGGCGAATCATCACGTACGGCACCTCTTCGTGGGCGTCACGTCGGCGTACCAGCTCAGTCATGTGGGCATCCATGCCTGCTGGTGTATCACCCGGTGGAAAGCGCAAATAGGTCCAAATAGAGGCATCGGCTCCGGCAGCAATTAACCCGGCACGATGGCGCAGTGGGTCAAGTGCCTCAAGGCGTACGATGTGACCCTCAAACTGTGTGGCCGTAATCCAAGGGTGCATAGTTACTCACAGCATCCACGAATCATCTGTTGTGGTGTATGACCACGATCAATGATGGCTTGTTGGTACTCACGTAGTGTACTCCACGGTGCTGGTGTTGGCAGCGTCCCACCTGGCATGATGCGCCCGTTGAGGATGGTGGTGGTACAGGCGAGGAGTTGACTTCCTTGGCGACTCGCCATGGCGATATCATAAAAGTGGAATGTGCCCTGGTAGTTGTGGAGAATCGCCACATCGGCTTTGGCGCCGACATGCAGTGATCCTACATCAGGAAGATTGAGAATCTTGGCGGGTTGCGATGTGGTGGCTGCAATCACGTGCTCAAGCGAGACGCCAATGGCCAAGAACTTGCTCATGCAGGTCGGCAAATCAAACATTGGGCCGTGGACGCTTATTTGGTGCATGTCGGTTGAGATGGCATCGGGCAAGATGCCTGCCTTGAGCATGCCTTCGGCCACCGCAAAATCAAACGATCCCGCACCATGACCAACATCAAGGATGACACCACGTGCGATGGCTTTGCGAATACTCTCGTGGGGTAAGCCGTTCCCGGCGGTGACGCGCATCGTGCCACCCGTAAAGCAGTGCGTCAAAATATCGCCGGGTTTGAGGTATTCGAGCACCATATCGAGGTCCGGAGGACCAGACCCGATATGGACCATCATTGGGAGTCCACAGCGGTCAGCAGCGATCCGTGCGCGCCGGAGTGGTTCGAGACCGTTCGGTCCGACGGTCTTTTCTTCGATGCGCGCTTTGACACCGATGATAATATCGCGGTGCTGATCGACGATTTGACAAAAGAGATCAACATCACAGTTGTCGAGATTGAGGTGTTCACCAAATGGGGCAGTTAAACCGACCCCTGAGATATTGAGGAATGTGACGATACGCACGTCACTCTGACGCATGATGAACTCGCGCAACCCGCCGAAGTTGTAGGCGCCGGCCGAGCCAACATCCACCCAGGTGGTCACACCGCTCCGA
>VGPG01000163.1 GCA_016875555.1 Chloroflexota bacterium
CTCGCAAATCCTCGGCCATGCGCTCAAGCATCTCAAGGCCGATATCGGGATGGAATATCTCGCGACCGCGAAAACGCAAGGTGAACTTGACTTTGTCGCCAGCCAACAAGAACTTGCGTGCTTGCTTGGCCTTGACGTCAATGTCGTGGTCGTCTGTCTTGGGCTTCAGACGAACTTCCTTGAGCTCAAATTGCTTTTGGTGCTTGCGCGCCTCCCGCTCCTTCTTCGACTGCTCGTAGCGGAACTTGCCGTAGTCCATGATGCGACAAACCGGCGGTACCGCATTTGGCGCAACCTCAACGAGGTCGAACCCGCGCTCATCAGCCATCTGTTGTGCATCACGCAATGCGACAATTCCTACTTGATTGCCCTCTTCGTCGATAAGTCGTACTTCGCGTGCGCGAATGCGGTTGTTGAATCGTAAGCGATCCGTTATGGCAGCACCCCTTCTTGGTCGTTGGTCAACACACAAAATTGCCTGCGTGAGGCAACTCGTTTTGTAAGTATAGCACTTGTCGCACTCTGATGCAAATTGTCAAGTTATGCAGGGTTGCCTGCATCGGCCATGCACCCGCACATCTGTGTCATATCGATGCGCACCGATTATCGCTCACTATTTCTTTTGCAAAACATACACAAAACATTGACAAAACGTTGATAATCTTGGTATTATACGTGGCATCATGTATGAATGACCGTTCGGTATAGAAGAGGACATGGGATCATGGCAAAGCGTTCGCCGATGGTGTTTATTTTTATTACGGTGCTGATAGATTTGTTAGGAATCGGCATTGTGGTACCAGTATTGCCGTTTTATGTGAAAATTCTTGAAGAGAGCGGTGATCCATGGTTGATTGCCAATCGGGCGTTATTGGTAGGTGGACTGTCAGCCATTTTTGCGTTGATGCAATTTTTGTGTGCGCCGTGGCTGGGGAGTCTGTCGGACCGTTATGGTCGGCGTCCTGTGCTTTTGATTAGTCTGTTTGGCACCGGAGTAGGCTATGTTATTTTTGGTTTGTCGGAGCATCTATTCGTTATCAGTCCGTGGCTGATGCTCACGGCACTCTTTGTGTCGCGCATAGTTGATGGAGTGACTGGGGCGAACATTTCGACGGCACAAGCATATATTGCCGATGTCACAACGCCCGAGAATCGGGCGCGTGGGTTAGGCATGATCGGGGCTGCGTTTGGACTGGGCTTTATGCTCGGACCGGCGTTGGGTGGGTGGTTGAGCATATATGGGTTAGCAGTACCGGTTTACTTTGCTGCTGCGTTGGCCTTTATGAATGTTATCTTCGGTTATTTTGTGTTGCCCGAGTCACTCCCAGTTGAGCGTCGGAGCACGCGTGTGCAGGCTAGTAATCCATTCATGCGTGTATGGTCGGTACTCCAGAACACCAACATTCGTGTGTTGTTGATTGGCATCGTGTTGTTGAATCTGGCATTTACCGGCATGCAAAGTAATTTTGCCGTCTACAGCGATCGGCGCTTCGGATTAACGGCACTTGATAATGCGATAATTTTTGCGGTCGTCGGATTAGTGGCAGTCATCGTGCAGGGCTTTTTGTTGCGCATGTTAGTTCCCCGTTTTGGCGAGGCCTGCTTGGCTGCAGTGGGCATGATTTTGATGACGATTGGCTTTGAGGGGCTCGCAGTGGCACCAACGGCCATGTGGTTGTATCCGGCAATTATCGTGTTGTCGATGGGGAGTAGCATGGCTACGCCGTCACTGACGAGTTTGGTGTCACGTCGGGTATCTGCAGATGTTCAAGGGGCCACGCTCGGTGGGAGTCAGGCATTGACATCGTTGACCACAGTGGTTGGCCCGATGTTGGCCGGCGTGTTATCGGATACCGTGCATGTGACTGCCCCGTATCATACGGGGGCACTGCTCGTACTGAGCGGCACGTTGGTCGTGATAATGACCGTGCTCCCCATGATACGTGCCCCGCGTTCGGTACCACAATAGCGTATTGACGATACCAGTACCAAACCCCCGCCGCCATGCGTGCGGGGGTTTGGTATACTTGCCAACAAAAGAAGGAGCAGAGGTAGAGGTATGCAGCAACAACCAATTGCAGTGATCGGTGATTTGGTGTGGGATGTATTGGTGAAACCCGACGTGCAATTGCAATTAGGTGGCGATACCACTGGCCAAATTTTGATGACACCGGGTGGGTCAGCAGCCAATGTTGCCACGTGGTTGGCGCGCCTAGGGAGCACGGCGTCGTTTATTGGAAGTGTTGGCAACGACGTCTCTGGTGATTTGCTCATCGCAGACATGCACCGCGAACATGTCGCAACGCATGTCGTGCAGTTGCCCACTCATCCAACGAGTACGATTGTGGTGATGATTGAGCCGACTGGTCAGCGGAGCATGATTACCAATCAAGGAGCAGATTTCTATTTGCAACCCGAGCATGTGCCGTTTGCGGCGTTGCGTTCGGTACGCCATTTGCATGTCACGGCATGGTCGTTGTTCAGCGAACCGCCCCGGACTGCTGTATTGCAGGCAGTACAAACCGCCAAAGCCGCTGGAGCGACGATTTCGTTTGATCCGGCCTCGTACCAGATGATTGATGCGATGGGGCGTGATGCGTTTCTGGCGATGATGGATGCCATGCCCATTGATATCTTCTTCCCGAATCGTGATGAAGCGGCCATGGTGGCAGATGCGCGTGAGCGTGATGCCATCGCTACATGGTTGCATGCACGTTGGCCACACATGCTCGTCGTCATGAAACTCGATGCCGATGGATGTATGGTGAGCACACCACATCAACGGCAACATGTAACGACAATTGCCGTCAATGCCGTTGACTCAACTGGTGCCGGTGATTCATTTAATGCGGCCTTTTTACATCGCTATCTCCACGACGGTGATCTGTTGGCCGCGGCGCGCTTGGCCAACCGCATGGGTAGTTGGTTGGTGCAACGTTTTGGTGCACGTCCTGCGGTCGATGAGGATTTTGGGCAACTCATGCAGTAAGCACCAACGACGCATGTCTACCGTGTCATGCACGACGGCATGGAGCGTCTTGTTGTGCAGAGGTTGTCGATTTGTATGGGTGTGATGGAGCAAGTGACCGTGTGCGTCGGTGAGTGCATGGGGATACAAGATGGTGCTGATTCGTGAACAGGTGTTTTTTCATACCCGGAATGACCTGAGGCTGTGGCTTGCACAGCATCATACCCGGACTGAGGGGATTTGGGCCGTATTTTATAAAAAAACAACTGGACTCGGCGATCTAAGCTGGGAGGCAATTGTCGAAGAGTGCCTGTGTGTTGGCTGGATAGACAGTCTGCCTGGTACGGTGGACGACACAAAAACAAAGATCTATATTTCGCCGCGCAAACCTTATTCAGGATGGTCTAAGCGGAATAAGGTGCTGTTGGTTGCCCTTGAAGCAAATGGCATGCTTACTGATGCTGGTAGGGATGCCATCCATCGTGCCAAAGCCAATGGCTCGTGGCAACGCTTTGATCGTGCGGAAGCGTTGATTATCCCCCAAGAACTGAGTGATTGTTTTGTACATGAATCACACTTCCGATTGCAGTGGGAAAGACTTTCTGACGCCAAGAAACGCCAGTTTTTGCAGCAGATATATGATGCAAAAACTGCCACAACACGCACCAAAAAGATTGAAACAATCAGAAAGGCCCTCGGCGCAGATGACTCGTCAGCCAGTGTGTAGCGCTGAAGTCAAGCAGGTGTGGCACGTGATGTGTGTGGCATTTCTAGACACACAAAAACGCACGACACCCGGCATTTCGCCCGGGTGTCGTGCGTTTTTATGCAGCTAGTCGCCAGCGTGCATGCCGCTGAGTGACAAAATCGAACCAAGCTTTTGTAGACCTAAGCGAACACGTGTTTTGATGGTGCCGAGCGGTCGATCGAGTTGATCCGCAATCTCTTGATGTGATAATCCGCCGAAGTATGCTAGCTCGATGGCCTCGCGTTGGGCACTGGGCAGGCTGGCTAAGGCGCTGACAATCACACGACGCTGCTCGCTGGCCCATGCGGCTGCGGGCACATCAACTTGATCATCGATGAGTTGTTGGATGACGGGATGATCTTCGTCGTCATAGACGGGATTCGGCCGTGCACGCATTCGGCGCATCTCGTCAATGCACAGATTGTGGGCAATGCCAAAAATCCATTGCGCTACGCGACCACGCTCACGCTCAAAGCTCCCACTGCGCCGCCATACGCGCCAAAACACTTCTTGCACGATTTCTTCGCTTTGTTCGCGATGCTTGAGCATACGAAATGCCAAGCGATACACGACGCCCGAATAACGGTCATATAGTACTTCCAACGCATGGCTTTCACCACGAGCAACCGCTGCAATGAGCAGCTGATCATCGGCATCTGTGGCTGAAACGAAAGTTGGAAGAGATGTGTCTTGATCGGTGGGTGCTACAGTTTGCTGTAACGTCATAACGACGACCTCCCTAGTGCGTTTTCGCACATCCATATTCTATGCGATTTTTGGAGTCGTGTCAATACTTTGTCAAGCATTTGCAAATACTCAATAATACCTCCTAAATAGCTCTACACGTGGCAAATTATTGGAATAAATCGGCTAAAAACAACAAAACCGGTGTTGTTTCTCAACAACACCGGTTGCACAGGTTTGCACAGATTTTGGGTGCGGGCTGTTAGGCAGACTCAAGGATGATGGCCTCTGATCCTATGCGTTGGCGTAAGACATCGGAGAGTTGCAGGGGATCGCGGACTTCGCCACGCATGCGCAGGACGACGCTTCGTTCATCGACTGGCAGATGAATCATCACGATTGCATCGCCATGGCTGGTGGTGCGGAAGTGTTCGGTGAGCGCATAAATCTCGTGCATCAGCTCCACCGCACGTTCGGTGTTATCGACCTGAGGGAAGAAGATGCGCAGAACTTGGGCTGGCCCCATGGGTTCGTTGGCACTCGGTGGTGGTGGTGTCGGCGCTTTGGCGGTGACTGCCTGGCTCCGTTGTGTTTTGATAATGTCTTTTGTCCCTGCATTCGGGCGAGACTTCGGTGCATCATGGGGTGGTGTCATTGCGCTTGGTGCTCCCTGTGACGATGTCGCGGCGGGTGGTGGTGTGACTGGTGGTGGTGCCACAGGTGTTGATGTGGTATGTGGCTCAGCAATGGGTGTAGCGGACGATGGTTGTGCGGTGTGTGGCACTTCATCTGCAAGGACAAGAATCTCAGCTTTGTCGATCATCAACTGGAGTCCATCGTTGCGACGATCGAGTTTGCCGATAATGCGCACGACGGCGTCGTCGCGCAGGAGGTGCTTGAACTTCTCGTAGGCTTTGGGGAAGGCGACACACTCTAGGCTTCCTTCGATGTCCTCAAAGTTGCCCACGAACATGGTATCGCCCTTTTTGGTGCTGACCGTCTTGGTGCTCGTCAGCATGCCAGCAAAACTAAGCGATTGACCGACCATTTCGTCACTAATTGTACCGAGCGTGGTGACGCCACTCAAATCGGCATCGCGGAGCGCTTGCACTACCGGATGATCCGAAATATACATGCCGAGGAGCTCTTTCTCCCAACTGAGTTGCTCACGCCGATGCTCGCGCGTTTCGTTGATGATAGGGAAGGTAACTGCACCGGTATTGAGGGGAGTGCTCGTATCGGGAGTTCCCATCAAGTCAAACAGGCTTGATTGGCCGCTGGCCCGTGCTTTTTGTGCGTTGCTAGCCGCATCGAGTACCTGATCGAGGACGGCCAACTTTTGTAGGCGTGAACCGGGAAGGGCATCAAATGCACCGGCTTTGATGAGGCTTTCTAGCACACGTTTATTGATGTGCTTGTGGTCCACCCGATTACAAAAATCTTCGAGGCTGGTGAATGGTTCATCACCCCGGGCAGCGATTAAGGCCTCAACGGGACTGCCGCCGACGTTTTTGATGGAGGCAAGGCCGAAGCGAATACCACGTGGATAGCGAACTAACCCACCTACTGCATCGGTATCGAGATCTTCGATGGTGAAGTCTGATTGGCTAGCGTTGATGTCAGCACGGAGTACGGCAACGCCGAGTTTGGCACATTCGTTGACTGCTTTGGCTACATCTTCGATTTGGCCGGCGGCACCCTTGAGCACTGCCGTCATGTATTCGGTGGGAAAGTTGTTTTTGAGATAGGCGGTTTGGTACGATAACAGGCCGTACAGGGTAGCGTGTGGGCGGTTGAACGAATAGCCAGCAAAGGGTTGAATCAAATCCCAAAGCGTGTCAGCTTGTTCCTTGGTCAGACCGTTTTTGACACACTCTTCTTTGAAGCGTGGCTCTTCGGAGGCCATCAGGTCTTTTTGCTTTTTACCGATGGCCTTGAGGACGCTATACGC
>VGPG01000164.1 GCA_016875555.1 Chloroflexota bacterium
TAAATTGCCCGCAAAGGGTGCGCCTATCAGATTCCCCAATGAAAACGCAAAACTCAACCAACCGAGTGCACCAAGACCAATATTACGCTCCATTAACCACGGAGCTAACACCGGATATGGCATTGTATGGCCAATAAATGTCAACATGATACAAACAGACAACAACGCAATCACTGCCAACGGACGGCGGACTTGCACAGTCACAGTGTTCTCCTTTAGTGATGAACGTCATACAAAGGTGAAGTACCATAGCATACCTTAATGGCGTTCTATGGTATGATAGAACAAATCACAGTGGGTATTTTTAAATTTTCATTAAGTGGCGCTGCCACCATACATAGATGTACGAATATTGAGTGACAACTCGCACTCGAATTTCTTGGATTACACATGTGTCACAGCGCTGCTGTTTTGCGGGATATTGTGGGGGTTTCGTTCGATGACAACTGCGATTTTGCCAACGCTTTTGAGTCAACCGGGTGGTCAACACCTGGCGTATGCGCGTGCAACGATACGCAGTGAAGAACTCGCAGAACTCCTCGCCTCAATGGCCAACGCTAGTGGTGGCATGATTGTGATTGGCGTGAATCCACGCAATCTCAAGCCAGAGGGAGTTGGCGATCCCGAACAAACCACACGTCTCGTTATCGAAGCAGCAGCGTTATGTTCACCCACGCTTGTAATCCCAATGCCACTCCAAATTGAACACGCCAACACGATGCTGGTTTTTGTGAATATTCCACGCGGTTTACCCAATGTCTACTCCGTCAATGGTCGTTACCTCCAGCGTCACGAGGCTGAAGATTTACCTCTTGACCCGGACGCGCTACGCAGTCTCTTCGTAGAGCGTGGTGGAATGACCTGGGAACGGCTTGCCCATGCTGATGCAGCACTCAACGACCTAGATCCCAGCAAAATCACCGGGTACGTGCATCGCGTGGGAGCAGTCGCCGAAGAAAACGCCATTGATTTTTTGATTAAACGTGGATGTCTGCAGCAACAAGAGCATCTCATCAAACCGACAAACGCTGGCGTTCTGCTCTTCGCAAACGACATTGAACGCTTTTTCCCGCAAGCCGAAATTACGCTCGTACGCTATAGCGGCATTGAGATGAGTGATGAATTCATCCGTGAAGATATCCACGACACATTGGTAGAATCGGTACGGCGCGCAGAAGTGTGGCTCAGCCAGAACATGACGCGTGGGAGCGTCATGCAAGGCCTCGAACGCCAAGATTGGACACAATTTCCGATGGCTGTCGTGCGTGAGGTTCTCGTGAATGCGGTGGCGCACCGTGATTATCTAATTCGTGGTGAAGGTATTCGTATCGCACTATTTGCAAATCGACTTGAGTGTCATTCGCCTGGTCGCTTACCGGGGCACATGACCATTGAGAACATCGCAGATCAGCGATTTTCTCGCAACGAGACCATCGTCCAAATCATGGCTGACTTCGGCCTCATTGAACGACTCGGGTACGGCATCAATCGCATGCGGCTTCAAATGGAGGCCGCCGGTTTGGCTCAACCGCAGTTCGAAGAGACCGATGGCGGGTTCATGGTGACGTTGATGAGTAACTACGAACAAGAGAATTCAGCCAACGACTCAATAGATCAATGGCGTCGCATGGGACTCAACGACCGCCAAATCAGCGCCATTAGTGCCATTCAAGAACGGCGTCGCATCACAAACGGCGAACTCCAAGAAATGAATGCCGACGTCTCCACAGAAACCATTCGCCGTGACTTGGCCGATTTAGTAGAACGTGGCATCCTCTTGCGCATCGGCGATAAACGTGGTGCGTACTACATCATGAAATAACCAGCGCATACTACTCAAAAAACTGCGCTATATCGTGTAAAGCCTTTTTGGTAATTAATGGCACTTCACAATCGTCAGCTGGATACCCAACTGGCAACAACAAAAACGCCCGTTCGTTCTCTGGACGCTCACATATTTCTGCTAAAAATCCCATGGGACTCGGCGTGTGCGTCAGAGTTACCAAACCAGCATGATGGATGGCAGTAATCAACATGCCAACCGCGATTCCGGTTGATTCGGATACGTAGTAGTTTTTGCCTTTGGCACCATCCGCAGTAGGATGCCAACTCTGTGCGAAACAGATAATCAGCCATGGTGCAACATCCAAGAACGGTTTACTTGCATTCGTACCGAGTGGAGCAAGCGCTTGTAACCACTCTTGTGGTGCACGCCCGCCATAAAACGCTTGTTCCTCATGCTCGGCTGCCACACGAATTCTGCGCTTCATTAGGGGATTGCTGACCGCACAAAAAAACCACGGTTGCTGATTTGCGCCACTCGGCGCTGACCCCGCCGTCAAAATGACGTTTTCGATGACGTCACGTGGCACCGCACGATCCGAAAACATGCGCACAGAACGTCGACGTTGCATGATGTGTCGAAATGCATCAGCACGTTGCTGAATCTCTGCTTCAGAATACGCTTGATACGAATGCAGTGGCTGATGATTCTCTTTCATGTGTGCTCCCTTGTGCTCGCTTATGCCAGAAACTGACGAAAAATCTGTTGCAATGCAATGCGATCATGTCGTACTGTATCTTGTTTATTCCAGAGGGCACGTGCAGAGGGTGCGCGTTCGATGAGCGCACCATAGTGACACCGAATACCTGCATCTGCAAGTTGTTGCTGCTCAGCCGGGGTGGTGGTCAGTTGGTGCAACCCCTCGCGTGACAGTTGTTCCGCCTGTGTATCCGAGACCGCAGCGGTATTCACGAGCGTCAAATCAATCACCCCCGGACCAACAAATTCGTGCATCACACGAATGTGGTCAATAAGGCGCAAGTGTTCAGTTTGACCGGTTTGCGATGTCGTATTCATGACAAAAATCACGTGAGCAGCAGTTTGGTGTAGTGCCTCGCGAATCCCTTTCGGCAACAATACCGCATGCAGTGTCGTATAAAAACTACCGGGCCCTATGACAACCACATCCGCTTGTAGAATCGCCGAAACTGCGTCGGGCAGAGCAGCAACATCTTCGGTAAGTGCACATTGAGCGATGGCCGGCTTGTTTGGTTCACGCACCGCCACCTCTCCAACGCACACGTGTCCGTCGACTAATGTGGCCATGAGTTGAGTCTGTTGGGCAGTTACCGGTAATACGGCTACATTCGTCTCCGCGAGGCGGTTCATCTGTTGAACGGCCACCGCAAAATCACCCGTCTCCCGATAGAGCGCAGCAATCATCAGGTTACCCAGCGCCATGCCGTCTAATTCGCGGACACCAGGTCGTACAAACCGGTGCTGTAATAATCTGGCAACCGTCTGATTTGCTGCCGTGGCTGCAATTGTCGCACGGATATCACCAGGTGCAGGCATATCACCACCTAGTTGCCGTGCTACACCTGTCGAACGACCAGTATCAGTTACGGCAATGACTGCTGTCCGCTGATGTGCATCATCAATCGCTGCGAGACTCAATGCCGCACCACCGCCACCGCCTAACACTACCACACGCTTTGCCACGGGTGCTCCTTTGTGCCGACGCTCATACCACGATTGTAACGCAAATCACTGCTATGAATATGGTAAAATATTTTGACTCATGAGAGAAAGCGAATATGCGTACATTTGTGAAAGTTCTGCTCTTCATCGCAATAGTTTTTTCGCTCACTGGGTGCACCCAACAACGGTATGTGCCTCTGGTCGTGTACCGTGCGTACAACGCCTACGAAGCGAATACCATCGTGTTGCAAATTGACGCAAACGGATATGTCATCCGTACTGTTAATCGGCACACGGATGAGTTTTTGCTTTCAGATGATGACTTTGGCTTGATTCTTGATCAGTTGCAGGCGATTCCATTTGATCGCCTCGATCGTCTCTACTTACCAGAACAAGATGCAGCAAACTTGACGCAGTACACGATACAGTATCAAGACAACGTTATCGAAATGACGGACACAGCGGTACCGAGTATCATGGCACCGCTGATGCTCTCGTTTCGACGAATCATCGCCGTTGAACTATAAATAGCACGGTTGTTGCACAAATGCGTGTAATAAGCGCACCGTGGCATGGATATCTCGGGGATCAACCATTTCAAATGCAGTATGTGTATAGCGTGTTGGTATGCCGATGAGCAATGCTGGGATACCGGCACCAATAAACGCAGCACCGTCCGAACCATAATTGGCGTAGACACCATGTTGATACGGAATACCATCGTTGGTTGCCAAATCAACACAATGCCAGAGCAATCTGCGGTCGTACTGAACAACGGCGTCTTTGTGCACAAGTGTAGGACCGGCACCGAGGCGCGCATCGTACTCACGCATTCCAACAGTTGGGATATCACCTGTCAAGCCCACGTCTAGTGCCAGTGCCATATCAAAATTCCCACGGACACCCATGGCACGTGCCCCATGCAGTCCATTTTCTTCTTGAATCGTCGCACCAAACCAGAGCTCACACTGCAGTTTGTGCGGTTCGATGACGTTGAGCAGCATATCCATAATCACGAGTGGCATGCGATCATCCATGGCCTTGCCACTCAGATATTGACCGATCTGCTGTAATGGGCGATACCAGATGACTGGCGCACCCACGTGTACGCCAACCTGCTCTGCTTCGCGACGCGAAATCACCCCAATGTCCACGAAGATATCTTCAAATCCGAGATGCGCCTTGTCAACCTGCGGTTGGGTCATCACGTGGCCACTTGCCGCAGCAAAAATCCCACGCGCGACTACGCCGTCCCGACCAATAACTTGAGCGGTTTGTCCTATCATATAGCGTCGGTCAGGGGACATGCGACGCATGCCTTGCGCCGTATCAAGCAAAATAAATCCGTCATCGGTGATGGAGCGAACAATGAAGCCGATTTCGTCCATGTGTGCTTGGATAAGCACACGCGGTCCTGAGCCACCCACTTTGACGGTCAAATTACCAACCGCATCAATATGTGTCTCTTGCACCTTTGCCTGCCAACGTTTTTGCAGATATTCACGCACCGGTGCTTCAAATCCACTAGGACCTGCAATATCTGTTAGTTCTCGCAAGAGTCGCATCATCATCGCATCGTGCATTAGATTCTCCTGTATTGCCATGAATACTCAAGACTGGGAATCATAGGTATTACTCCGAATCAGTCACCTTGCCAATTCGAGCAAACTCACCTGGCTGTAGACCGAGAGACAACGCAAGTTGCCGTGCCGCGAGTTGCAACGGAATGATCTCGGCCAATGGCGCAAATGCCAACGAAGGAATAGCGATGGTTGGATAGCGCCGCGATGCACTCATTGGTCCTATCAACCATACATCACTACCACACGCATGCAATTCATCAGCCAAACGCAAATCGTGGGCAAATGTCGCACCGGGGCCTGCACAGATCACAGCCCGATGTCCAGGACCTGCAATTTCGAGTGGACCATGTCGGAATTGCGCGCTACTTAACGCATCTGCAGGTATGCGCGCCGTCTCTTTGTACAATAAAGAACCTGCAAGCGCAGTGGCGTACGACGGACCACGACCAACAAACGTGATAGCACCTGCTTTGAACCATTCTGCAGGTAACGACGTGGCATCGAATTTTTGGAGCAACAAGCGTTGTGCTTCAATGGATGGCAAAAGCGCGTCAGCGATTTGTGCTGGTGCTTCACCGACGATGCGGCTCGCCAATACCATTAATGCGACCAACGATGTGGTGTATGTTTTGGTCGCAACTGCACGCTCAGAACCTGCCATGTGCGGAATCACATGCTGGGCAGCCTTAGCAACCGTGCTGTTCGGATTATTTGTTACCGCCATAATCATCGATTGTGGTTGACGATCATTCAACAACCGCACCGCTTCGATTGTTTCACCTGATTGAGAAATAATCACCAACACCGTATCGCGTGCCAATGCTTGTGCACCAAAGTAGAGGAGTTCGGAGAG
The DNA here is from genome assembly GCA_016875555.1 of Chloroflexota bacterium. GTDB lineage: Bacteria > Chloroflexota > Chloroflexia > Chloroflexales > Roseiflexaceae > UBA965. Next base: position 5,921 of record VGPG01000164.1, read on the forward strand.
TTCTACGTGTGCAACAGCGTACCCAGCCGCAAACAGCTTAAGCACGGCAGGATATGCCGAGTAGAACGAACTGCCCATGCCGGTGATGATGACTCGACGCGGATTTGCCTCACGAATGGCACGTGCTGCCACATCTACTTGACTCCCTACTGAGAGATGATGTCGCAAAGCGGTTTCAAGGAGCGTTGGTTGTGCGTTTACATCGGTCAAAAAATCACTACTACTCATGAAACATCTCCTGCCTGATTGATGGCCAAAACCTTGCGTGCACCTTCAACCTCGAGTAACTCGGCTGGCCCCGCAACTTGACCACAAATAATATCGTAACCGGGCAATAACGCGTCGATCGCGCGTACAACGCGCGCTTCATCACGCTTCGCCAACATAAACACGGCGGTAGGGCCTGTATCTGTGGAGCAGTACACCGGCA
>VGPG01000165.1 GCA_016875555.1 Chloroflexota bacterium
CTGCATGTCATCATCGGCGAAGAAATTTCCACCCGTGAAGGGCATCTCCTCGCCTATTTCATTCACGAACGCATTCGCCCCGGTATGAGTGCACACGATACCATACGCGCCATACACGAACAGGGCGGATTAGCCGTTGCCGCCCATCCCTATGACTGGATGGTTCGCTCGCTCGGTCATCACGGCTTGCTCACACATGCCGCTCAACCACACTGCTTCTGGCAATTTGATGCAATTGAGACGCTCAATGCCAGTTTGCGCCCACGCTATGCCAATGTCCGTGCCACCCACGCCGCCCACACCCTCAAATTGCCCATGATCGGCGGGAGCGACTCGCATCTCCTCGACACGATTGGTTATGGGTATACGGTATTTGAGGGTGAGACTCCCGCGCAACTCCGTGACGCGATTACGCTCGGCCACACACATGTCAACGGCACGTTTTGGCGCATGCATGATCTGATGAGCGCAGGGAGTCGGCTCGTACAGCGCACCGTTACCACAATGGCGTTGCGCGTGTGGCCACACCAGAGCCGCACACACCACATCTAAATCGTGGCACAATACTGGTGGATACTCGCACAACCCATGACTAAAGGAGAGTTGGTATGAGCGACGCCGCCCGTGATTTTTTACTTCGATTACTTCACACAACTAGTCCGTCCGGTGATGAAATTGCCGCTGCACGCGTCTGGCGCTCCGAGGCTCAAGCATTTGCCGACAACGTTTACGGCGATGTGCTTGGGAGCTCATTTGCCGTTCTTAATGGCGGTGCACCTCGCGTCTTGTTCGCTGGGCATATTGACGAAATCGGTTTGATGATTTCCCACATTGACGACAAAGGCTTCTGCTACTTCCAGCCTATTGGTGGCTGGGACAGCCAGGTGCTTGTCGGTCAGCGCATTCGCATCATTGGGCGGAATGGCATGGTACGTGGTGTCATCGGCAAAAAGCCCATTCACCTGATGACTCCTGACGACCGCTCCAAAGTATCACGCATCGACGATCTGTGGATTGATATCGGCGCCACCTCATTCGACGACGCCAATGCGTTGATTCGCGTGGGGGCCTCAGCCGTCATCGACGCAGATCCCCATATCTTGGCCAACAACCGTATCGTCGGCCGCGGCGTCGATAATCGCATCGGCGCATTCGTGGTCCTTGAAGCGTTGCGCCTACTCGCTGCTGATCGCCCACACGCCACCGTGGCTGCAGTCGCAACAGCCCAAGAAGAAATCACATTCGCAGGAGCGCAAACGGCTACATATGCGTTTGAGCCACATGTAGCAATTGCCGTTGACGTCACCTTTGCCACCGACCACCCGAGTGCCAGTCGTAACTCACAAGGTGATATCACCATCGGGGGTGGCCCCGTATTGACCCGCGGCTCGGCTAATGCACCACTATTGGTCGAGATGCTCATCGACACCGCCGAGCAAGCGAACATCCCCTATCGCATGCAGGCCAATCCATCCTACACGGCCACCGACGCCGATGCTATCCACAACTCGCGCGCTGGAGTAGCCACCGCAGTCATCTCAATTCCAAATCGCTATATGCACTCACCCAACGAGATGATCGACCTCAACGATGCCCTCAATGCGGCCCGCTTAATGGCAGCCTTCGTACGCCGATTACACGCAGATACCTCGTTCGTGCCACGCTAGTGCGCCCGTTATCCACAGGTTATCGCTCGATTCACATCGGGGGATGACCTGTGGATAACGCGTGGAAATGTGGTGTATCTCATGTGCAAAATGCGGCGTTTATGGCTTTCTAATAACAAAAGTAACTATATGTGGATAACGCGTGGATAATGCGTGTATAGAGTGTGTATTATGCCGTTTCGTCACGTATTGGATGGTTACGTACATACACATAATTAGCAACCGATGCGGCCACGGCCACTAGCGGAATCCCGAACAACACACCCCATGCGCCAGCTACCGCACTACCAATCAAGAGCGCAGCGAACACTAACAACGGGTGTAGTCCTACGGCACGCCCCATTATCCGCGGCAAAATCACGTGAAACAACACCTGTTGTACCACCAGCATCACCACCAAATACGGCACAAGTTGATGCGGTTGATTGGTGAGGATAATTAACACCGGTGGAATCAACGCAATGAATCCACCGACAACAGGCACCATCAGCGCCACTGCAATAATCAACGTGGCTAGTGTGATGCTCGGCAAATCAAACATCAACATGACGACGGCATTCACCACTGAGTAGAGCACTGAACTGAATATTTGCGCACGCACAAAACCGCCAAACGTCTGCGTCATAATCCGCCCAAATGTCTCTACTTCATCGCGCCATGCGTGAGGACAAAGCACAACCAACTTACGAAAAAGCGCCCGGCCATCAAGTGCCATATAAAAGCTCACCATGAGCACCACAACAATATCAAATAGACGCTGTGCAATACTCCCCGCAAAGCCGAGCGACTGTTGCACCGCACTCGTACCCACACTCCCAAACTGATTTATGATTCCTTCTATGCGAAAAAACGCACGACTGTCACTGTGAATACCGATGCGCTCAAGGTGCCCCTGCACAACCATCAAATACCCCCAGACAAAGTCAATGCCAGCTGGGAGATTTTGTGCAAGTGTATTGACTTGGTTGTACATAACCGGAATCACCGCAACGATTACCACCACCATCCCACTCACAAGAATGATGTACACCAACACAACCGACCAAAGACGCGGTAGTCGTGCCGTATCGAGGAGCCCAAATACCGGTTCAATAATCACTACTATCAGCCACGCCAAAGCAAATATCAACACCGGCCCAGCCAGCACCTCGGTCATAATTGCCAAACGTTCAATCAGGTAGAGTGTTGCCCCGATGATGACTAACCACAATAGTGTGTTGATGACGCGTTCACTTGGCATGATTGCGTTACTCCGCAGTCAGCTCGCTCGCAAAAAACCGCTGCACATCGAAACCGCTCGCACCTTCGTGGTCGCGGATACGCTGCCATGTGCCATCACTACACAAGATGCGTGTCCGTTCGGTATCACGTAGATACGACTCCAGCATGCGCTGTCGTACCCATGTCCGCATAACAGCATCATTCACCGGAAAGAGCGTTTCGACGCGTCGATCAAGATTGCGTTCCATGATGTCGGCACTACCGATATACATGACTGGATCGCCATCATTGCCAAACCAATAAATGCGACTGTGCTCTAGATAACGACCAATCACACTCCGCACCCGAATACGCTCGCTCATGCCGGGAACGCCGGGTCGCAATGCACACATTCCGCGAATAATCAGGTCTATCTCGACGCCGGCATTCGATGCCGCATACAAATGCTCAATCATCTGCGGGTCAACCAGTGAATTCGCCTTAAAAATAATCCTCGCAGGTCGCCCCGACTGTGCCAACACCATCTCGCGTTGAATGAATGCGGTGAGTTGACTGCGTAAATTCACCGGTGCCACCAACAACGACCGAAAATACTCGTGCTTGGCATACCCTGTCAAAAAATTAAATAAATCAGCTACGTCGGCCGTAATTGCTGGATCACTGGTGAATAACCCGATATCCGTATAAATTCGTGCCGTACTCGCGTTGTAATTGCCCGTGCCGAGATGCGCATACCGACGCAACACATCACCTTCACGCCTGATGACCAAACACATCTTGGCATGCGTCTTGAGATTGGGCACGCCATACACCACATGCACCCCCGCACGCTCTAGTGCACGAGCCCACGTAATGTTGTTTTCTTCGTCGAAGCGCGCTTTGAGTTCCACCAACACCGTCACTTGTTTATCAAGTTCGCGCGCGCGCATCAACGCTTTCACAATCGGCGAATTACTCCCCACCCGATACAACGTCTGCTTGATGGCCAGCACATCAGGATCGCTGGCAGCCGCCTCAATAAATGCAATCATCGGCTGAAATGAGTCATAGGGATGATGGACGAGCACATCACGTTGGCGTATCACCTCCCATAACGCAACGGGATTTGCTGCATCGCGCAACGACAATGGGATACGCGGTGCATCCGGCTCATCTTTGAGGTCGGGACGGTCCAACTTGAGCAGTTGCATCAGCACCGAGAGACCAAGTTGCCCACGAATTTCATATAAATCGTTGTCATCGAGACGTAAATTTTGTAACAATAATGCACGCAACCGGGCAGGCATGGTAGCCTGTACCGCCAACCGCACGACTGCGCCAAAGCGACGTTGGCGTACATTCTCCTCGATGGTTTGCAACAAATCATCTGCTTCGTCTTCTTCGATTTCGAAGTCGGCGTTGCGCGTCACACGAAATGCGTGTACTTCACGCACCAATTCTGTGGGAAATAACCGATGTAGATTCGCCGCAATAATCTGCTCAATCCACACAAAACAGGCGCATTGTGTCACGTCGAGCCCGGCAGGTACATCCATGGCCTCAACGGGCAACGGCACAAGTCGTGGCAACACGCCAGGCACCTTCACACGCACAAAGCGCTCTTCGTGTTCGTCGCCCAGCACCACCGCCAGATTCAAACTCAAATTAGAAATCAACGGAAATGGATGACTGGCATCAAACGCCAATGGGGTTAAGACTGGTTGTATCTGATTGACGAAGTAATTATCAATGATGGCTTGTTGCGTCACATTCAGCTCTTGATAGTCAAGCAACCAAATGCCCTGTTCACGCAACGCAGGTGTAATGTCATCAACCCAGCAGTCACGTTGTACCTTGAGTTGTGCATTGACTGCCGTACGAATAGCCTGTAACTGCTCGGTCGGTGTCAATCCATCCGGTGAACGCGTTTGAACTCCGACGCGCTGTTGTTCGCGCAATCCAGCCACCCGAATCATGAAAAATTCATCCATGTTGGTGCTGACAATCGCCAAAAACTTGACGCGCTCAAGTAATGGGTTGCGCTGATCAAGTGCCTCATCGAGCACACGCGCATTGAACTCAACCCAACTCTGCTCACGATTCAATAACCGTGACTGCAGGGCAGGCACCTTGCTACTCGGGCTCCGACGCGTACGTGTCATAGGGTATTCTCGTATTCTTCACGGAGAGACTATGAACTTCTATTTGTACATACACCATAATGATAATACAACACTACCATGATTCTCACGCACCGGTATTAAGGAGTGTTTAGCCGCTCGTGTTGGTCAGATTAACTTGGCGTCGTCTCGCTTGCCACCTTCTCGAACACGTAGAGGTTATTTAATCCCAATTGGAATCGTCTATGCCGGAGCATACGAAAATACGGCGCCCCAAACAACACGGGCGTCTGACCCGGATGATAGCCGTAATGTTGCTCAAGTGACATGGCATCAATAATTCGCAACTAGCGCAAACACACCAGAATAATATCAACGAGCGGTGATGGCACAGTAATGACCACACGCCCGCCATCTTTTAGGCGCCCATAACAATATTCAACCAGGGCCTGTTGTGACGCATGCGGAATATGCTCAAGCACGGCAAGCATGGTAATACAGTCAAATGCTGCGGCCGGCAACTCCGTGTCAGGCACCATTCCGGGCATCAGCGTATAGCGTCCAATGGTCGTCTCTGCTGGTACATCGGGATCAATGCCGATGCCACGTGCAATATGACTCCCAAGTGCCTCAAATAGGGCGCCATCGGCACTCCCAATATCGAGAACGGTCGCGCCCGACACAATCCATGGACATACTGCGGCAATACGCTGTTTCTGCAGGTAATAATCAAACGATTTCATGCGCTGATACTTCCGTTCACTCGGGCAGGCAGCCGAGTTTGATACTGTCTATCTATTATAGCCAACTCTATGATTGCCGATAGCGTGCGTGCACTCCACCGATATAACCGTCACTGACACTCGCACGCCGCCCCGCATATGTGGGACGGCGTGCGGCCTGTTGTACTCGATGTAGATGCAACGGCTAGGTGCTACAGCGTAATTTCACGCTTTTCGGCGGCCGAACGATATGTTGCATCGAGTAGGCGCAAAATCGCCAAACCCTCGGCACCAGATGCTACCACGCTCCCTTTGCCCTGAATCGCATCGATGAAGCGCTTATACCCTACATTGCCAGCCCCATCGGGCACGGTGGGCAAGGTCGGGATTGTCTCAATGGGGCTACCGTTGTCGTCGCTGTAGTAGCGCAACGGCTTGTCGGTGCCATAGAGATTGGGGAAGAAGTCAAAGCCGCCCTGGTCACCGGTAATCTGCACACGCTCTTCGTTTTGGCCATAAATGGCCCACGTCACCTCGATAGTGACCAAACCACCGTCAGCCAGACGCAGGTGCAACGATGCCAAATCGTCCACATCAAAGGTGCCGTCCATGACCCGGTCAATACCCCAACCGCCGA
>VGPG01000166.1 GCA_016875555.1 Chloroflexota bacterium
CTGCCTCGGTCATTGCCAAAGTACGCCGCGACCAAATGCTCATCACCCTTGATCGCACCTACCCGGCATATGGATTTGCGCACCACAAGGGCTACGGCACGGCGCAGCATCAACATGCATTACGTCAACACGGCATGATTGCCCAGCACCGCAAGAGCTTTCGGCCGATGGTCGATATGACCACCCCCTGATCTACACTACCATCCCCATCGGCCCCACGACGATACATCCCACGTGCCCGATTGTAATCAGGTGGTATCAGTGCTATCCTCTGCTGATCGAGCGAAGCTTTCGGCAAAAGCTGCCGCACCCAGATACTGGCGACACACTCCCACTCCGCACGCATCCAACACGACGCACAATTGGGTGGCTCGTCCAACGTCATCGCATCACACACACACCCACATCCGTCATGCATGGCCTGCCGCGTCATATCCTTCAGTCACATCGAGTAGATTACGCAGGCCGTGCAATCTCCTTGGTGTCTTTACCAGCCCCCAGGGAGACTGCTCGCCGGTTTCACCTTATTTCACACCCAGTTGCAATCGCCGGCATGCAGTGACGCAGAATACGTGGTATATGCAGAATTGGTGACATTTGGTATAGTTATGGTGAGTCGTAATATTGACAAAATTAAAGGAAAACAATGGGATTTCATGGTCGTAGCGACGAACTTGCGCTCTTGCGCCAATACTGGGATTCATGTACCCAACGCAAAGCCCCCAGCATCGTCACACTGGTCGGCGAAAGTGGCGTCGGCAAAAGTCGCCTCGTGCGCGAGTTCTTTCAACAACTCGTCAACGACACGCAGTGGAATCCGCCGGAGCATGATTTTTGGCCGACCGACCCAACCAGTGTGGCCATCTTGGCCACTGATCCACTTGCATCAGAGCATGTGGCATCGGGACCTCCACAATTTTTGTGGCTCGGGCTTGACTGTACGCACATCCCGCTTGACAATCTGCTCGAACAAATCGAGGCACAACGCCAGCTCTACCAGCGTTTTCAGGCACCGCTCAAACGCCTCGGTCAAGGGGTACGTCAATCAATTGACCGCCAACGCTGGACGACTTTTTATAACCAACACCTCGCCTCAGTGGTACACACCGTACTCTCACCGGTCGCCAAAAGCGACGATGAGGCCACGCCCGAAACATTTGCCCAGCAAGTCGTCATGAGTAACGTGGCGCAACAGATTGTGGCCATGAATCCACTCCCGGTCTGTATCTTCCTCGATAACGTGGATCGCCTTAGTACGGCCAGTCAACAGGCAGTGGCGCACTTTGTGCGGACTGCGCTCAAGCAAGACTGGCCACTGATGATTGTAGCGACGCACCACAACGAGCGCTGGGAGACATTACCCGATACCTATGTGTGGAAAGAGAATGTGTGGGTGGATCTTACACCCGCCACAGAGGCCGACGCATTTGCCTATCTGGCTGAACACTTTAGTGGTCTGCAGGTTGATGACATTGAATACATCTTGCAGAGTGCTAACGGCAACTTTCGCGTGCTCCACGAATTCATCAATGAACTCAGAGCCAACCCGAGTTACTTCGTCAACGGCGATATGCGTCAATCACTGAGCATCACCGGCAGTCAACGCTTGCGCACATGGCAATCACCCCATCAACGCATCTTGGCCCAGCGCTATCGTGACGAACAGGCCGGTGTCGAACAGTTGCTCCAACACATTGGGCACCTCAACCTCGACCTGTCATTCTTATTGACGGTGGTGATGCGTCAAAACCCCAAGCCGCTCCTGCGCTTGCTCGACGATGCCCTTGAGTTATGGCTCAGCGAGGCCTTCGACGAGCACGGTGAATTACAGAGCTCGGGCAATAACACGCTGGCCGATTTGCCAGTCACGCACCAACAAACGCTCACCACACTCGGGCATTTGCGCCTACCCATCAACGAAAAAGCCTGGCTACAAGCCACGGTCATGGCATGTATCAGCTACGGCAAGCAACAACAATGGTCATACTTGACGCAATACGCCAGCACGCTCGATAGCGTCGATTGGCGCACACATGCCGGTACCTCGATCGGCTGGCAGACGCTCGAGCAACTCGCCGCGCAGTTGCAACAAGCCGGGAGCTACGCCATGGCCAATCTGCTCTACGACACGATTGCTGACCATCAGCAACCCGACGCCGAACTAGCCGACAAAATTGATGTCAACGAACGCTACGCCAAAACCCTGCGCACCATGGTGCAACACGCCCAACAACAAAAGGATGGCGTGCGGACGCGCGACTTGCTCGAACGGAGCCTAGAGCCGTTGCGCAGTTTGGCACGCACACGTGTCAGTGTCGAGGACCTGCGCAACGTGACGCAAACACTCCTGCAAATCGGCCAAATCTACGAGAAACGCGGGTTGGCACAAGTTGCCGCCGTAGCCGAGCCGTACTTTGGTGAGATGCTCATGCACCAACGCAACCGTCTCAAGCCGGAGAGTCGCGCCAACGCTGATGCCTTGTACGCTGACGCGATTACCGTCAGCCACGAAGCACAACGCTACGCCAATCAATTAGTAGAAACGCAACAAACCACACCCAACACGCATCAACTGGTCACTGCACTCGGTCAACTGAGTCGCCTGCAACGCGGTGCCAATCAACTCAACGACGCCCTCAACACCACCCAAGAATGGCTGTTGTGGCACCGCCAGATGAGCTCCGGGGCGATTACGCCGACCAGCCGGCGCACGCAGATTGGCATTCTCATCCAACTCGCCGAGTTGCACCTCGCTACTAACAACACGAGTGAAGCAATTGCGACGCTGACCGAAGCCATGGGCATGTCACAAAGCCTGCGTGGCCCAGGTGAGACACCAGCCGACTACCTGCAACGCAGTCTCATCTTGAGCGGGCATAGCCGCAGTGCAATCCTCAGCGGCGATCGTAATCGGGCGCTCGAGATCGCCATCGAGATGCTCAACCTGCGTCGTGCCATCGCCAATCAAGCACCATCCATGACGCATGTACGTCACCTGTTGAGCGCCATGTACATGACCGGGCAGCTACTCTCACAACTCAACTATCATACCGAATCCCGGCGAGTAGCCAACGAAGCACAGCAAATCGCCAATCAGGCGTTCCGCACAATCCCACCGGCCAAAGTGCGCTACGATGTGGCCGTCTTGCGCAGTTGGAGTCAATTCGTCGGCTAGTCGCACCACATCGATGCGTTAATTCTCGTACAATGATGTGGATTCTGGTTGATACGATTGAGGACACCGCATGACGAACGCATTTGATGCACTTGAATACGTGCGCCAACTCCGCACGCTTGGCCCCTAGATGCCTTTCCCCCTGGCCCAACACATCATCGCCACCGGTGAGGACGCCATTGCGCCGCTCGTCACTCTGGCCATCGACACCGAGCTCTTAATCGGTGCCGAGCCGCGTTGCTATACGCCCATCCACGCCTTGCGCTTGCTCGGCGAGGTCGACTCGCTCGACGCCATTGCGCCATTGATTCACGCCCCCATCCCGGCGGCACCCAACCAAGCCATCGAAAAGCGCACCGCCATTTGGGATGGCGAATTGCCCCAGGTGATTGCCCGCATCGGCGCCGCCGCCTACGAACCACTCGTCACTCTGCTTGACGACGAGCACACGAGCAACATCGGCCACCATCGTGTCGCCATTGCTCTCGCCTATTTGAGCGTCGCCCAGCCCGAGTTGACCGACCAGATTGTCACCACGCTCGAGGGCCGTTTGACCAGCGCCGATACCGATCGCAATGCGTCAGTAGCACTCGCACTGGCCAACATGGGCGTCGACCGCAGTTATACGGTGGTCATGCAGGCCTACAAAGATGGGCATCTGGCCAAAGACGCCGTCCAACCCGGGCCATTGCGTCAGCTTTTGCTCAGCAAAAGCAACGCCCGCTTGCGCTGTGTCACTCACCCGCTCGACGAGCGCTACGCCCACCATCCACTGACACCAACGAACTAATCCAGACCAGGAGGTGGTCATGATTTCGATTATTCTCAACGAATCGTGGGAGGCGGCGCTGTTCGAGGCCGCCTTCGCCGGCGAGGCGCTGACGCTCTATCCGGCGGGTACGCCGGCCAGCGCCGTTGACCCGGCCACGACGGTGCTGAGCGTCTTTATCCATACGCCGATTCGCGCCGCCGACATGCAACGCCTGCCCAATCTGCGCCTGATTGCCATTCGAGCCACCGGCTACGACCATGTCGATGTGGCGGATGCAGCGGCGCGCGGCGTCACCGTGTGCAACGTGCCCGCCTACGGCGAGCGCACCGTCGCCGAATACGCCATGGCGCTGGTGTTGGCCTGCTCGCGCCTGATTATCCCGAGCACGTTGCGCCTCAAGCAGGAGTGGAGCAAGGATTTGCACGACCTGCGCGGCGTTGATTTGTACGGCAAGACGATCGGGATAGTGGGGACTGGCCTGATTGGGCGCAACTTCGGGCGCATGACGACCGGCTTCAAGATGCGGATTATCGCCCACGACCTAGCGCCCAACCTCGAGTGGGCCGAGGAGGTGGGGGCGCAGTATGTGCCGCTCACCGATGTATATGCGCAGGCAGATATCATCTCGTTCCATGCGCCACTGTTGCCCAGCACACATCACCTGTTCAACATGCAGAGTCTGCCACTGCTCAAGTCGGGTGTCATTATTGTTAACACCTCACGCGGGGCACTTGTCGAAAACGCCGCCCTCTTGGCTGGCCTCGATCAAGGGCTGATTCGGGCGGCGGGACTCGATGTCATCGAACACGAGGCCATGATTGGCAGCGGCGCCGACACCCCCGAAATTGCGCTGATGCATCAGCTCCTCGATCACCCGCGCGTCATCGCCAGCGCCCACAATGCGTTTAATAGCGCCGAGGCCCTCGAACGCATCATCACCACCACAATTGATACCATTCGCCAGGTACAGGCCGGCATGGCCCCGCAATACGTGGTGATGGCCCGGTAAATCAAAACCCGGCGGTAGAGACGCAGCAGTGCTGCGTCTCTACCGCCGCATCACGTTTTCGTCCATCCCGCCGCATCACGTTTTCGTCCATCCCGCCGCATCACGTTTTCGTCCATCCCGCCGCATCACGATGCGGCGCTACAATCACATCCATTCCGCCCAATTCCCATCCATCCCGCCGCATCACGTTTTCGTCCATCACGATGCGGCGCTACAATCACATCCATTCGCCGCATCACGTTTTCGTCCATCCCGCCGCATCACGTTCGCCGCATCACGATGCGAGGGCGCACCGCAGTGCGCCCTCGCCCGATTCCCACCCCGATTCCCGACCAGATTTATTTGGCGGTGGCCACAAACTTGACCGTCAAGACGGCCTCGTCCTCGGCCTTGAGCACCCCACCGATATCTGGGGCGGCAAAGCCGAAATCGCTCATCTTGATGACCGTGGTGGCCTCGCCAGTCACCGTATCACCCTGCAATGTGCCGACCACCGTCCACTCAACCGGCTTGGTCACATCGCGCACCGTCATGTCCCCCACCAACGTGAACGTGACTTGCTCGCCCTCGGCGTAGCTCTCGGGCAAATTCAGCGCATCGGTCGACACAAAATCGGCATACGGGTACTTGTCTGACTCCAACCACTGCCGACGAATCGCATTGTCGCGACGCGGGCTGTCGCTCTTGAGCGTGCGCAAATCGACGCGCATACGGGTCACTTTGCCACTCGGTTTGCCGTCAGCCGTCACCTCAAACTCACCCTCGACCGCGTTGGTCACCCCGACGGCGGTGAAGAGCCGGTTATCAGAGAAGAAAATCTCCTCGACCGCATACTGCGCACTGCTCTGCGCCGGATCAATCACAAACGTGCGAGCACCCGCAGCAGCCACCGGCTCACTGGCCGGCTCGGCCGTTGGTTCGGCTGTTGCCTCAGCCACCGGCTCCTCGGCGGCAGACGCAACAGTTGGCTCAGCCGTCGGATCAACTGCCGCTGCCATCGTCGGCGCAACGGTCGGCTCAGCCGCCGGTGTAGCCGCGCCACAGGCCGTCAAGATTAATACAAGTGCGCTTAGAATTACAAGCTTCTTCATCGTGGGCATCTCTCTTTGGATTACATGAATCATTTGCGTTTGGGTCATGCGCAGGCTCTCACCAACGAGGCCTCTCTCTCAACCGCAACTCCAGCGTCGCCAAGTTGACAATCAGCACATCCATCAAGTACTATACCTGACATCCACTTTGTGCAAACGTTTGCACAGATGAATATTTGTTGAGAAAAGCGCCGTTTCGTCATCCGAGGATTTGCATGCGTCGTGTCTCAATCGCCGACATCGCCCGCCAGGCCAACGTTTCGGTATCAACCGTGTCGCGGGCGCTCAAGGGAAT
>VGPG01000167.1 GCA_016875555.1 Chloroflexota bacterium
AAGGAACTATGCCTGCATAATCCCGCGGAGACCTGTAGCGAGTTCGGCGCTTTTGAAACGATGCTGGTTGCCGCTCTTGAGGTCACGTACGACTACTTCGCCTGCCGCTTGCTCATCTGGTCCTTGTACGACCGCAAAGGCAATGCCGCGTTGATCTGCGGTTTTGAGTTGCTTGCCGAGGCGTTCACTAGCATCGAGCGTGTGCTCGACCTTAAAGCCGGCTGCCCGTAGTTGGTGCGCTAACGCGAGATTGGCTGCCATACTCTCAGGGTTGAAGATGGTGACGTAGACATCGGCCATGGCACCGCGCGGTCCCATACCTAACTCCTCCATCACGTCGTGCAAGCGGTCAAGCCCGAAGGCGATGCCGACGGTAGGGAGCGATCGCTCCGCAAAAAGACCGATCAGGTCGTCATATCGGCCACCGCCAAGCAATGACCCCATCGGGGGCGACTCGACGACCGCCTCACAGACCATGCCGGTGTAGTACGACAACCCGCGTGCGAGGCGTGGAGCAACGGCATACCGGTTGCTCGGCACACCTAAGGCCGTGGCAGCGACGATGATTTCGCGCAGGTTGATAATCGCTGCTTGCGCGCGCTCGTCGCCAGCCAGTGCGGTGGATAGGGCGTTGAGTACACTCTCGGAGTCACCGCTGAGCGAGACAAGGTGCAAAATGCGGTCACAGGCATCGGCTGATACGCCGCTGTTCATCAGTTCGGTACGTACGCCGTCGGGGCCGATTTTGTCGAGCTTGTCGATGGCGCGATAGACACCGCCCGCTGCCGCCTCATCAAGTCCTGAGACACGTGCAATGCCGCCGAGAATTTGGCGATGGCTGAGGAGCGTGACAAAGTTGTCGAAACCGAGTGCCGTCAACGCATCAGTCAACACGGCGATGATTTCGGCATCAGCGATGGGTGACGATGAGCCGACAATATCGACATCGGCCTGGTAGAACTCGCGATAGCGCCCACGTTGCGTCCGCTCGCCACGATATGATGCGCCGACTGCGTAGCGACGCCACGGGAGTTGGAGTTGTGACTGGTACTGGGCAACGACACGAGCCAGCGGCACGGTCTGATCATAGCGCATGGCCAGTTTGCGCCCACCATGGTCTTCGAAGCGATAGATCAAGCGCTCTTCATCGCCCAACTTGCCTTCCAGTGTTTCGGCATGCTCAAGTGTCGGCGTTTGGAGTGGCTCAAAGCCGTATCGTTCAAATACCTCGCGCAAGGTGCCAATGATGTGTTGGCGCAACATCATCGCCTGTGGCAAGAGGTCGCGCATGCCCTTGACGTTTTGTGGTTTGGTACTCATGCTCTCCTCAACAAAAATCTTCTGCTTGTATTATACGCAGGAGATGGTGAATTGGTATCGAGTTGTTACGATTTGGGTAAGTGTGGGACGTCTTATGTGTGAGGCGTGCGAGCATAGGACGCATCATATCCTGCATGCGTCGGTATGCATCGTATATCATGCGTCCGATACGCCGAATCCACGGAGTTTTGTGTCCTATGAGTGATCTGATGAGACGCAACCCAGTTCGGTGCAATGTACGAATCATCGGGTCATTTCGACCAAGTAGGGCGATACCGGGGATTACCAGCATCCAGATTGGTACAAAAGGGATAAACAGACCAATAATCCCGATGCACAGTACGATGGTGCCGATGATTCGTTGGAATTACACGAACGATTGGATGTGACATACATACTATTTCTAGGTGCCGTACATCGCACAGATGAGTCTCGCCACATTTAAATTTCGGGTGGACGTTTGGGTGTGTAGTTGAGCCAGCGTTCGAGCGTGTGCTCGAAGCGTAAGATGGCGGGGCCTACGACGTCACGGGTGCGTCGATACGCCTCATACGCGCGTTCGCCCACATTACGAATCCACGGTGTTTTGCGGCTTTTGACGAATTTGAGGACGCGAAGCACAATCATATGCAGATAGCGAATGAGTGGGTCCTTGCTGCCGAGCAAGGCGATGCCTGGGATGAGGAGTGGCCAGCCCGGCATGATGGGTAGTAACAGTCCCAAAATACCGACGATGACGAGAATGGCACCGATGATTCGGCGAATGAGCATGATAACCGGTAAATACATCGTCACCCTTTCAAGGTGGCGTTATGGGCCACTTATTGCTGCACCAGCCAATTGACCACACGCCGCTGCAATAGAAACACCGCGCTCGACACGGACCGTGCATGGGACGCCAGCAGTTTGTAATACGCGCTGGAATGCCACGACACGCTGTCGTTCGGATCGACCAAGGGGCATGCCTGGCACGGGATTCCACGGGATGAGATTGACATGACACAGCATTCCGTGCACCAAATCAGCCAGCTCACCTGCTAACTCGGGTGTGTCGTTCTCACCTTGGAGCAACACATATTCGAACGAAACCCGCCGGCCAGTTTTGTGCACATACTCACGTGTCGTATCGATGAGCTCTGCCACATTCCAACGCTTATTGACCGGCATCATCGCTGAGCGTAGTGCATCATTGGGTGCATGTAACGAGATGGCCAGATTAATTGGTAATGGTGCATCGGCCAAGCGCTTGATGCCTGGCACCAAACCGACCGTTGAGACGGTCAAACCTCGTGCTCCAATGTTGATTCCCTGCGGGTCGTGTAAGCGCTCAACGGCCTGCCACCATCGGTCATAATTGGCAAACGGCTCGCCCATGCCCATAAATACCACGTTGCCGAGGTGTTGTGGTAATGCATCGGGATGGCCACCGTCATCACCCCACCATGCGTCGTCGGTGTGTTTTGTGGGGGTGGTGGGTGTGGTGGTCTTGCTGAGATGGCGCAAGGTGCGACGTGCCCACAACACCTGTTCGACGATATGGTGACTCTCAAGGTTGCGTAATAACCCGAGACGTCCGGTTGCACAAAACGTGCATCCCATGGCGCATCCGGCTTGGGTCGAGACACATACAGTGGCACGATCTTTGTAGATCATCAGGACGCTTTCGATTTGCTCGCCGGTTGGCAGCATGAACAGCGCTTTGTGTGTGAGGTTATCATCGGTGTTGACGACGCGCACCTGAGTCAATGACCCGATACGGCAATCATCGGTGAGGCGTTGGCGTAATGCGAGTGGCAAATCGCTCATCTGCATCACGTCATCGACTTGATTAACGTAGAGTTGGCGTGCAATTTGGCGAGCACGGAACGCCGGCTCGCCATATGTCCCCAAAAACTCCACCAGTTCGGTCTGGCTCATGGCCAGGAGATCCCTGCGTGGATGCGTCATATTCGTGTTGGTGTCTGTCTAGCGGCGTCGGCGGGTGTGGCGACGAATCTCGACGGGGCGAGTAGCAGCCTGTGGCTGACGCATAAGGCTCCACAGCACAATTGCAACGATGCTAGCTACAACAATTGTTATCCACATGGAACCCTCCTTTGGTTGTCATCCTATTGTCATTGTACCACAGGTTGCTTTGGGTGAAAGATGAGGCGTAGGTAAACGTTAGCTGATAGATTGCCGTCGCCAGAGTGCCGGAATAAGGGCACTCCAGGCAATCACGGCGGCAATTAACAAGGCCACATGATACCCCTCAACCAAGGCCGCTGTGGGTGCAGTGGTAATATCGTTAAAGACCTCACCAGTAATCGATGCCACTTGTGAGCTCCAGATGGCCCCTGCCAAGGTAATCCCACTAATCTGTCCAATGGTGCGCGTGACACTCAACATGCCACTTGTGACTCCGCTACGCTCACGCGGCAAACTCCCCATGATGCTACTGTTGTTGGGCGATTGAAAGAAGCCAAAGCCGATGCCAATAAACACCACGCGGATGATGATATCGAATTGTGTGGATGAGGCTGTCAAACTGCTCATCTCAAAGAGCCCGAAGCCGAGACTCAGAATGCCAATCGGCGTAATCCACTGTGGCCCGAATCGATCGGACAACCGCCCACTGACCGACGACATGACCATGATGGCGAGGGGCGAGATAATCATCATTAAACCGGTTTGCTGTGGCGTATAGTGCAGCACATTTTGTAAAAAAAACGGTAAGAGGATGAAGTTGAATTGCAAACCGGTGAAGGCGATCATGGTCGTCAATAAGCCCAAACTAAACGTAGGTACGCGAAATGATCCCATGTCAATCATCGGTGCCGGGTGCTGCTTCTCCCAGCGGACGAACCCGATGATACCGATGACGCCGACTACGAACAAGATGATGACCCACGGTACATCGAAACCGAGATGCTGCCCCTCGGTCAAGGCGACTAAGATGGCAATTAACGAGGCTCCGAGCGTCATGGCGCCCACAATGTCAAACTTTTGCTCGCTGCGCTTGGCGTCGTCGGCTAAGGCAAACCATGAGATTGCCAAGGCCAATAAGCCGAGTGGAACATTTACATAAAAAATAGACCGCCAACCAAACAGCCCAATCAACAACCCGCCGAGCACTGGGCCAGTCGCCACTCCAGTGGCGATGATAGTGCCGTTGTATCCCAATGCTCGACCGCGCTCACTGGCTGGGAATGCTTGTACGAGCAAGGCCATACCCATACTTTGAATCATCGAAGCGCCCACCGCTTGAATCATGCGGAAGACGATGAGCGATGGGATGTTCCAGGCAAAACTCGATAATGCAGATCCGGCCGTAAACAAGACAAATCCGAGTAGATAGACGCGTCTGCGCCCAATCATGTCACCGAGGCGCCCCATGGTTGGTAATAAGCAGACGATGCTTAGTAAATAGGCTAATACGACCCATTCAACTTGGCCGAGACTGGCATTGAAGGTCTTTTGGATGGTGTTGAGGGCGATGTTGACAATTGACCCGTCAACGGTTGACATAAATGTGCCACTGCCGACGGCGGCAAGTGCCCACCACTTGCGGGACGTCTCTGACATGGTTGCCGTGCTCATGCGTGCTCCTGATCCCGTGAAAAATCGTATCGATTAGCTTGCAGTTGATGTGGTACGCCCACGCAAACGAAAGAGCGCAGGAATGAGTCCTGCCACACAAATTGCTGCACCGACGAGCATCGTCGTGCTATATCCCTGATGCAAGAACTGATGCGGTGCTTCGGCAATAATCTCGTAGTGTGTGCCGCTCAGTGTATCGACTTGCCAAGTCCAAATCAATGCGCCGATAGTGATGCCACTCATCTGCCCCAGCGTGCGGGTTACCGACATGATACCGTTGGCGATGCCAGTGCGCTCTTTGGGCAAGCTACCGAGGATACTGCTATTGATGGGGGTAAAAAAGAGGGTAATGCCGACAGCAATAAAGGCGACGCGCCCGGCTACGTCCCACAGCGACGGTTGATCGCTGATACCGCTCATCAATATGAGCCCGATGGTCCAAATGACCACGCCAATCGGCGCAATCCAGTTTGGCCCGTATTTGTCGGATAAACGTCCACTAAAACTCGACAAAAAGGTAGTAATAATGGGCACAATGATGATGGTCAGGCCAGTCGTGCGTGCGTCATAGCCAGCCACGGTCTGCAAAAAAATCGGCAACAGCACGTAGTTGAATTGCTGTGGCAGTGTAATCATGTAGGTCTGAATCAAACCGATGCTGAAATCGCGCACCTTGAAGAAGCTCATATCAATCATTGGGGCTGGGGTGCGCAACTCCCACCAGACAAAGAAGAGCAATCCAAGCAACCCGAGGCCAAATAATCCCTGAATCATCGGAATGTTGAACCCGATGTGCTGACCTTCGGTCAATGCATACAACACGGCGACAAGTGCAGCGCCGAGACTAAACGCACCAACGAGGTCGAAGCGCTGGGTGCTGCGTTTTGCGTCATCGACCAATGCCCGTTGCGAGATAATCAGTCCGACAATGCTGACAGGGAGATTCACAAAAAAGATCGACTGCCAGTTGAATTGTTCGATGAGCAGTCCACCAATGACCGGCCCTGAGGCCACACCCACCGAGATAATAGTGGCGTTGTAACCGAGGGCACGCCCGCGTTCGGTGGACGGGAAGGCCTGGACCAACAGGGCAGCCCCCATGCTTTGAATCATCGCAGCGCCGACGGCCTTGGCCACGCGAAACGCAATTAACGAATTGATGTCCCAGGCGATACCACACAAGAGCGATGCCACGGCAAACAAGACAAACCCAGTGACGTAGACGCGTTTGCGCCCAATCATGTCGCCGAGGCGCCCCATTGTTGGCAGCAAACATGCAATACCGAGAAGATACGCCAAAATAACCCACTCAACTTGCCCGAGAGTAGCCCCGAAGGAGCGTTGGATGGTCGTCAGCGCAATGTTGACAATCGAGCCATCGACGGTTGACATGAATGTGCCACTGCCGACTGCCGCCAGCGCCCACCATTTACGCG
>VGPG01000168.1 GCA_016875555.1 Chloroflexota bacterium
TCAACAAGCGGCAGCCAAGCAGTGGGGCGGCGTCAATCAAGGTGTGGATGCCATCGAGTACCTGTTGGCGCTGCGCCGCATCAGGATGGATGATGTTGCCCGTGGCCGAGAGCGCCACCATGGTCATCCCAGCGTCGTGATGGGCAGTGCGAATCGCGGCACAGGTGGGAGCGTCAAGCGCTGTGGGCAGCGTCGGCAACCCGACACAACTCAGGTTGAACTGCACGTGGCGCACGCCGTCAGCCCGGATCGCAACGAGCACATCGGGGAGCAGAGCGGGCGCATAGGTTTTGGCGAAGACGGCCAGATCGGGCATGGCGTGCTCCTGACGACAACCGCGCAATTCTCACGTATGATGATACAAATGTCTATCACTTGACGCCATACCCATGTCAGAGATGGTTGTACGCAACTGGTATCATACCCCACACTCGCCATCATGAATTGGTGCAATACACATATCGGAGCATCTGTATGACAACACACGTGCCGCACAACCTCCAGCAAGTTCATGCACAGGTTGATGACTTTTTTGACCAAATAATTACCCCACACACGCCTGGCGCAGCAGTCATGGTCATCAATAACGGCACGGTGCTGTATCAGGCAGCCTACGGACTTGCCGATCTCAACGCACAAATACCGTTAACGGTTGACCATGGATTTCATATTGCATCGATGAGCAAACAAATGACGGCAATGGTCATCATGATGCTCGCCGAACAAGGCAAGCTCGCCTACGACGATCGCCTCAACACCTACATTCCCGAGCTGAACGGGATTGCGGGCACATGTTCAATCCGCCAGATGCTCCAACACACTGCAGGGTTACCAGATTATGCGGACGGCATGACCAAGGCGCTCCTCGCCCGGAGCGATGCGCCGACCAATGCCGATATCGTCGCAGTCATGCGACGCAAACGCACGTTACGCACGCCACCAGGTGCGGCGTATTACTACAGCAACGTGGGTTACGAATTACTCGCAGTCGTCGTAGAACGCATCACAGGCCAGTCGTTTCCTGATGTTCTTCAGACACGCATATTCGATGTACTCGGCATGACACGCACCTTTTCGATGCCGAATCCTCAACGCCGCGCCAATGATCTCTTGGCACTGAGCTACACAGGTACCCCCCAAACGCCTACGTTATATGCCTCAGATCCACTCGATGACATCTACGGGTCAGGGTCGGTATACACCACCCTTGGTGATATGGCCTTGTATGATGCGGCGCTCTATGGCAATACGCTGGTGTCACAACAGACCTACCGCGTCGCATCAGAGCCTGCCATCCTCAACGACGGCAGTCTCGCAAACTACGGCTTTGGACTAGAACTCGGTCAATGGCATGGTGAATCCTACGTGGCGCACTCGGGGTCGTGGTTAGGCTTCGATAGCGATTATGTGCGCGTTGCGCAGCGCCGGTGTTCGGCCATCGTGTTGCTGAATCGTGACTATGATTACCCGAACGACCCGCGTATTGCGCTCCACATAGCTGCATTGTATCTCGCCAAATTAGGCTGATAGAATCAGCCCAATTGTGTCATATGATGAATGGGTATCCTAAATCCACAACCGTACAAATGGATTTATGATAGGAGTGAATTACATATACTCCCCCTGCGATGTAGCAGAAAGGAACACGTTCATGATTCGCGTAGTTGTGTTGAGCTTTTGGCATGTCCACGCCCGCGATTACACCAACGCCGCCGTCAATCACCCTGACGTCGAGTTGGTCGGCATTTGGGACACCGATGTTGCGCGCGGTCAGGCCGCCGCCACCCAGTATAACGTGCCCTTCATGACCGACCTTGATGCCATCATGAACGACAAGAGCATCGACGGCGTGATTGTCACCACCCCCACCGTCGATCACCTCGATGTGATGACCCGCGCCGCCAAGGCCGGCATGCACATCTTCACCGAGAAAGTCATCGCCGCCACCGTCAGCGAGGCCAACCAAATCATGGATGCCGTGCAACAGGCCGGCATCAAGTTTGTGGTCAACATGTACCGCCGCTACAACGCCTATAGCGTCGAAATCAAGAAACTCATCGACAGCGGCGCCCTCGGCGAGCTCTCACTCGTGCGCGTACGCGACTCGCACAACGGTGCTTTGCGCACCGCCGAGTCACCCAACGGCTGGTTGGTTGAGCGCTTTTTTGACCCCAAAGAGTCCGTCGGCGGCGTATTGACCGACCTGTGTCACCCGGTCTACTTGACCCGCTACTTTCTTGGTATGCCCGACAGCGTGATGGCCAACTACGGCTTCAAAACCAGGCGCCAAGTCGATGACAACGTGGCGCTCTCACTACGCTACGCCAACGGGGCTGTGGGCATCGTCGAGACCAGCTTTACCATGCGCTATGCGCCGTTTAGCATCGAAATCCATGGTACCGAGGGCTCATTGATCTATGAGCAGTGTGGCATCGGCGAAATGATCGACCAGCGGCGCATCGTCGCCGAAGGCGGCACGGTCGACAACGACAGCCTGCTGTTTGGCATGAATCGCGTCTTGCGCGTGCGCAGCACCAAGATCCCCGAGGCCCAGAACGCCTGGCAGATGCGCCCGATCTCGGCCGACGATGATCAGCCACCCGCATTCAATCAGTGGGTCAGCCACATTCTCAACAACACCAACCCGGCCGAGACCGACAATCACCAGCTCGGGCGCGATTTGACGGCCATCGTCGAGGCCGCCAACCGCTCAGCGCAGGTTGATCGGGCCGTACGCATCGACGAGTTGCAGGGGTAATTCGACATCAGAGAGGGGCAAGGTCATGCCTTGCCCCGACGATTCCCGCTATAAACTCATGCCTTGCTGCTATTTTTGTTACCCCAACGTCTTGAGGATGGCGCTCGCCGCCTTGCGGCCACTGTTGTAGGCACCATGTACCGTCGAAGGGTCAGTATTGGTATAGGCCTCACCAGCGAATGCCAGTTGCGCACTGACCGGCGTCGCTAGCACGGTGCGCGCCCGGATCGGGCTGCCCACCGGCACATACGAATAGGCGCCGAGTGCATATGGGTCTTGGCCCCAACGCGTCGCCACCATGCCATTACTACTCTTTTTGGTGCCGAAAGCCTTTTGCACGATGGCCGTCATCTCGGCCGTCAACTGCGCATCGGTCTTGGCCTCGAGCGCCCGCGCCTGACTCCCCGCATTAAACGCCGCCAAGGCCGGGATGCCGTATGGGCCGTTGAGCGGAATCATTTGATACCACTGATGCGGATCGTTGCCCACGATGGTAAACGTTGAATACGTATCACCCCAAAACGCCGTGTCGAACTTGAGAATACAACGATTGAGCACCCCCGTCGCCAGCTGATTGATGGCCGTTTGGTAGGTGCTGGGCAGAGCCGGCGTAAACGTCACCTTGTTGGCCTTGAGTACACCGAGCGGCAACGTCACAATCACCGCTTTGGCTTGCCACGATTTGCTACCAGCGGTGACCGTCACACCGCTTTTGCCCCAAGCGATCTTGGTGACAACCGTGTTTTGGATGATGCTGAGGTTCTTGGCCACGTGTGTGGCGATGCCGTCGTAGCCGCCGTTGACGAACAGATCGCTCCCCGTGTAGGCGGCGTTCTCCTCTTCGTAGCCAAAGAGCGACACCTTCTCAGATTCGATGGCATATTCATCATCAACAATTTGAGCCAGCATGCTTTCAAACAAACGCTTGTTGGTTGCATTCAACTGCTTGAACGCCGCTACTTGGCTGATTGACGTGCGCAACGAGACATCGGTATCGAGATTATCACCACGCGCCACTGCGCGCTCGATGATGTCATACGCCCGCGTGTAATGCGACTCGAGCGCTGACCCAGTGAGCGACGTGCCGTTGATGGTATCAATGAGGCGCTCATCACCAGCCTCCTCGGGGTCACTCGTGGTGGAGACACCGGCTTGTTTGGCGAGATTCACGAGTGGATTGCCGGTTTTGGTATGAATCCAGTTAGCGCCCAGCTCAATCGGCTTGCCCCAATTGCGCCAACTCCAGATGCGCCCGCCGATGCGTGACCGCGCCTCGAGCACGACCACGCGCTTGCCGGCCGCTTGGATCGCCTGCGCAGCCGCTAGCCCAGCAATGCCGGCGCCCACCACAATCACGTCGTAACTCGAGGCCACGGCGGCGGCTTTCTTCTTGACAATTTGCGGCGCACTGCTCTCTGTGGCAACCGTCGGGGCACACCCGAGCAAGGTCCCACTCATGAGGCCATACAAAAAACGCCGACGCTTCATGGCTTTCTCTCTACTCCACATACCCTGCACCGATCCGCTTGGGCGAGGTTGCGCATCCCTGAGTATGGTACACATGCACGGGGTAATACAAAAAACACCGACGCTACATGGCTTTCAGTGCCTACGACTGACGCACCGGCAAACGCACCAAACCGCGCAACTCGAGCCCGGCCCGCCACTCGATTGTATCAGGTGTGGCGAGTTGCAGTGTCGGCATGCGCTGCGTCAGGCGTTCAAATGCAACCAGACCCTCGAGGCGGGCCAGCGGAGCCCCGAGGCAATAATGAATCCCTTGACTAAAGGCTAGGTGGCGCCCAGTCTCGGCAGCGATGTCGAGCGTATCAGTCCGTGCAAAAACTGCCGCGTCGTGGTTGGCTGCGGCAATCACCAGTTGCACATGCGCCCCGCGCGGGATGGTCACGCCGCCAATCTCCACATCCTCGGCAGCGTAACGGTTGACCAACTGCACCGGGTTGACCAGACGCAACAGTTCCTCAACGGCCGCCGGGATGCGCGCCGGATCGGCACACAACAGCTGCCATTGCGTGGGGTGTTGGAGCAGCGCCAATAGGCCGTTGCCCAGCAGATTGACCGTTGTTTCGTGACCAGCAATCAACAGCAGAATCGTCGTCACCACCAGCTCGGTCTGACTCAGGCGCTCGCCGTTGACCTCGGCAGCAATCAACTGACTGACCACATCGTCACCCGGGGTGCGCCGGCGCTCGGCAATCAATCGGCGCATGTAGCGACTCAGCGCCAGCATCTCGCGCGTCAGCACCATGCGCTCACTGCTGAGCACGCCCGAGGCGATAATGGCGTTCGACCAGGCATGAAAGCGCGCATGGTCGCGCGCAGGCACGCCTAACATCTGGCTAATCACGTGGATGGGCAGCGGCAAGGCAAAATCTGCCACGAAGTCGAATTGTGGCTTGTCGCGCAGACGCTCAATCAAGGTATCAGCAATTTGTTCGATGCCGGGGCGCATCAGGGCGATGCGCCGGGGTTGAAAGGCATCGCTGGCCAATCGGCGCAAACGCGTATGCGTCGGCGGATCAGCCTTGAGCATGTTGCTGTCCGTAAAACGCCGCCACAGGTGCTGGTCGAGCCAACCGCGGTGGCGCACGTTGTAGACGTTTTTGATCAGGCGGGCGTCTTTGAGGGCAGCGAGTACGTCAGCGTGGCGCGTCACCACATACACCGGCGCGCCGCTGGGCAATGTCGTCTGGGTGACCGGGTGTACATCACGCCACCGCGCATACCAATCATACGGATTGGCACGATAACTGGAGTGGCTGTAGGGGCTGTCAGAATGCTGCTGCATAGTATTGACCTATTCATCGGCCCAGCGGACTTTGGTCTCGATCGGCTGGCGCACGCCGGTCGGCCACGCCACCGCCGGATGTCCCACATAAAAGAACCCGTAGAGTTTGGTGGCAGGGGCAAATCCGACCACCTCGGCCACGTGCGGGTGCATCACCACGGCACCACTGGTCCACTTGCCGGCTAGGCCGAGGGCACTGGCCATCAGGTGCATGGTGTGGACGGCACAGCCAAATGCCACCAAATCCTCCCATTCGGGCATTTTGCCGCTCGGCTGCATGCCCAGGGCAATCCAGACCGGCGCCTGCCAGGCGCGGTTGATTTGGGCCTGCTCACCCTCGCTGCCAGGGGCGTGTTGTGGGTTGATTAGCCGAAAGGCATGCCCAAACGCCGTGCCGAGTTGTTGTCGGGCAGCGCCGGTGTAGACCACAAAACGCCACGGCTCGGTTTTGCCGTGGCTCGGCGCCCAATTAGCCGCCTCGAGGATTTGGCTAATCTGGGTACGCTCAACCGGTTGATCGCTGAGGTCGCCCAAGGCAAAACTGCGGCGGCTGGCGATAGCGCGCTGGATGTGGGCGATGTAGGTGCTCGATGCGTGATCCATCGTGTCGTCCTTTGGGTGCGAGAGATGCTCCATGAATTACACGAATTATACTTGACCAGACCGCATAACAATGCGAGGATGTGCGCAGAAGATGTAGTACCAAGGAGTACCTCATGACCAGACGTATGCGTGTTGTGCAAAT
>VGPG01000169.1 GCA_016875555.1 Chloroflexota bacterium
AGTACAGCCAAAATCCCGAGATTGTGACGCAGCAGCATCAGCAACTCGACGAGTTGTTGAGTTTGTCGACGCGGCCACTACACGAGGCGTTTAAGTGGGCCGAGGAGCAAGCGAAGGCGTTTCGTGGGGGTGAGCAAGCCGAAGTCTATGCCACCATTGTCCTGTGGCAACGCTGGTGGCGCGATGTGCTGATGGTGGCGGCTGGCCTCCCTGATAACGTGGTGTGGCTCGATCGGCAGGCCGATTTGACGCGGGTGGCCCGCGGGACGGGTGTGGTCTTGGCGGCCGATGTGGTGCGGCGTTTGACGCATGCGACACGCCAACTGCGCGAGAACGCCAACCCGGCCTTGGTCTTTGAACAGTTAATTCTGCATATGCCCGATCGCCAGCGCTAAACACCGGCAGCACCATGCACGGTGCTGTGGAAATGTGTTGTCAACGTGGTATAATCTTGAAAACTTTTCCGCTCTCCCCATGTTGTTCACTCATACAGAAGAGAGGTGCCTGTGATAACCACTTCTGCTGTTGTTCTGCAACAGGTTACCAAGCGCTTTCAACAGGTTATTGCCGTTGATACGCTCGATCTTGATATTCGTGACGGTGAGTTCTTTTCGTTGCTTGGGCCGTCGGGGTGTGGCAAAACGACCACGCTACGGATGATTGCCGGCTTTGAATTTCCGACCACTGGTTCGATTTATCTCGGTGGCGAGCACGTCGAGCGCATTCCAGCCCACCAACGCAACGTGAATACGGTGTTTCAGTCGTATGCCCTCTTTCCGCATATGACGGTAGCCGAAAATGTGGCGTTTGGTCTCGAGATGAAAAAAGTCTCCAAGACCGACATCAAGAATCGTGTCGGTGAAGCACTCCGCATGGTCCAACTCGGCGATTACGGTCATCGGCGCCCCAAACAACTCTCGGGTGGCCAGCAACAACGCGTGGCCTTGGCCCGTGCGTTGGTCAATCGCCCCAAAGTGTTGTTACTTGACGAGCCACTCGGCGCGCTTGACCTCAAGTTGCGCAAAGAGATGCAAATCGAGCTCAAGCGCTTGCAACAAGAGGTGGGCATCACGTTCATTTATGTGACTCACGATCAAGAAGAAGCCTTGACCATGAGTGACCGCATTGCCGTCATGAGTAGCGGCAAGCTCCTTCAGGTTGGCTCACCCACTGAGATTTATGAGCGGCCTAATTGTCGCTTTGTGGCTGATTTCATCGGTGAGGCCAACTTCGTGACCGGTACCATGATAGACGGTGCATCCACTCATTGTGCGGTTGATGTGGGCAACGGCATCATCCTCAAAGGCTTGCACCAAGAGCCGATTGCCAACGGCACGGCGGTGACGATTGCCGTGCGCCCCGAGAAGTTGCGTTTGAGCGTGTCGCCACCCGATGGCAGTAGCTACTATCCGGCCACGGTTGAGCAGGTTGTGTACATCGGCAGTGATACGCGTCTGACGGTGACACTCGTCGGTGGGATTACCCTCGATGTGTGGGAGCAAAACAGTCGTTCGACCCTCGACCGCGACGCCTACTGGCAACGTGGCGAACAAGGCTATGTGTCGTGGAACCCCGACAACGCCTTGGTCCTGGTCAAGTAGGAGGGGCATATGACTACACTTGCACCCGACGAGTTGCCCATAGCCCAACGCAACGCCGCCCGCCGGCGCTTGCAACTGCTCCTTGCCCCCGGGCTGGGCTGGCTCGTGGTATTCTTTGTGATTCCGCTGATTATCGTATTGCTCTACAGCTTTGCTGCGCCCGGGCCGACAGGGCAAGTCATTTGGACATTTAGTTTTGACAACTACGTTACCCTCTTCGGCAAAGACTTGTACTTCAACGCCTATACACGGTCGTTGGTGATTGGTCTGCAAACGACGGTGCTGTGTTTGCTTATCGGCTATCCGCTGGCGTTGCATGTGGTACTCGCCGACCCCAAATGGCGCACGGTGCTGTTGTTTTTGGTATTGATTCCGTTTTGGACCAACTTTTTGGTGCGTACCTACGCCTGGATGTTGATTCTGAGCAACAACGGCATCATCAACGGGCTGTTGGAGTTGCTCGGCTTTGCCAAGCAGTTGTTGTACCCGAGCGAAGGAGCGGTGCTGGTCGGCTTGGTCTACGGCAATTTGCCGTTCATGGTCTTGCCGTTGTACGCCTCGTTGTCGCGCTTTGATTTTACGTTGCTTGAGGCTGGCAGTGATTTGGGTGGCAACGGTTGGTGGCGCTTTTGGCACATCATGTTCCCATTGACGTTGCCGGGGATTGTGGCCGGGTCGGTGTTGGTGTTCATCCCCACGGTCGGCCAATTTGTGGTGTCGGACCTGCTAGGTGGCGCCAAGGTTGACATGTTGGGCAACCTGTTGCAACGGCTGTTTACGCGATCAAATCCGCCGAATTGGCCGTTGGGGTCAGCTCTGGCGCTGGTGTTCATGTTCTTTTTGACGTTCATCGTGATTCTCTATTTCCGCAATACCACGGAGGATGAGCGATGATTGATTTTTCGGTATCAAATCGCACAGTCGGCGGTGAGCGCCATACGGTGGGGCGGCGCGTGCTCGGTGCGCATGCCTGGCTGACGTATATCTTCTTGTATGCGCCGATTGTGGTACTCGTCTTGTTCTCGTTCACCAAGGATTCGTTTGGGGTGCGCTGGACGGGCTTCACCTTCGATTGGTATGTGCGTTTGTTCAACGATACGCGCATGATGCGTGCGGCCGGCAACACCTTGTGGGTGGCGTTGGTGACGACGATTGTGGCGACGGTGATGGGGACGTTGATGGCGATTGCCATGGAGCGCTATCGCTTTCGCGGGCGGGGTGGGCTCGATGCCTTGCTCTACCTGCCGATTGTGATCCCTGAGATTGTGATGGCCTTGGCCTTGCTGGCGTTCTTCTCGTTTTCGTTCGGCATTATCGAAAGCATCACCGGCGTCACGTTGCGCATGAACATCTGGACGGTGATTATGTCACACGTGGCGTTTTGTATTTCGTTTGTGGTGGTGGTGGTCCGCGCCAGCCTCAAAGGCTTTGATATGCGGCTCGAAGAGGCGGCGGCTGATTTGGGGGCCGACCCACGCACGATCTTTTGGCGTGTCACCTTGCCGCTGATTATGCCCGGTGTGATTGGCGGGGCGCTGTTGGCGTTTACGCTGTCACTTGACGACTTTATTATCAGTTTCTTTACGGTGGGGCCAGGCACGAATTTGTTGCCGGTCGAGGTGTACGGGCGAGTCAAGCGGGCGGTGACGCCGGCGATTAACGCGATTTCGACCTTGATGTTGGTGTTGAGTATGCTTTTGATCTTTTTGTCGCAGTTTGTCCAACGGCGCGCCAATCGGTAGGGAACGGGACAGACAACGGCCAGAGATAGACAGGTTTTTTTATGAAAGGACGAGACATGAAGGGTATCTACCGTGGATTACTGGCCCTGTTGGTGTTTGGCCTGTTGGCCGCCTGTGGCGCCACTCCTGCGGCAGAAGAGGCACCAGCCAGCAACGAAGCGACTGGTGAGACGAGCACCAATGATGGTGTTGATCGCAGCAAATTGTCCAAGGAACTCTACGTCTACAACTGGACTGACTATATTGACCCGACCATCCTTGATGACTTTGAGGCTGAATACGGCGTCAAGGTGATTCTCGACAACTACGACGCCAATGAGGACATGATCGCCAAGGTGCGTGCCGGTGGTTCGGGCTACGATATTGCGGCTCCATCCGATTATGCGGTCGAAACGATGTGGCGCGAAGGGTTGCTCCAAGAGATTGACCAGTCGTTGCTGCCCAATCTGAAGCACATTGAACCATCGTTGTTGAACAAATACTTCGATGAGGGCAACAAGTACTCGGTACCCTACATGTACGGCATCACGGGTATTGCCTACAACAAGAGCATTATCACGGGGACTCCAGATAGCTGGAGTCTGATAATGGACGCTGCCAGTGCCTCGCAGTACAAGGGGCAGTTCAGCGTGCTTGACGATGAGCGTGAAGTGCCGGGTGCTGCACTGCGTTACTTGGGCTATTCGTTGAATGAGACCAGCCCCGAGGCCATGCAAAAGGTGCAAGAGTTGCTCATCGCCCAGAAGGAGTTTGTGGCGGCCTACAACAGTAGCGACGTCAACCGCAAGCTGGCCAGTGGCGAGTATGTGATGGCACAAGCGTGGAGTGGGCAGGCGATGCAAGCACGCAACGGCTTGGGTGACGAGTTCGCCGGTAATCCGGACATTGCCTTCTTTATTCCCAAAGAAGGCGGCATGATTTGGATGGACAATATGGTCATCCTCAAAGACTCGCCAAACGCCTATACGGCGCACGTGTTTATCAACTACTTGTCGCGACCTGAAGTGGCCGCCAAGAACACCGACTATATCGGCTACTTGACGCCCAACAAGGACGCCATCGAGTTGCTCGACCCGACGGTGCGTGCCTTGTACGCCGAGGGCTTCGCCCCCGATGCCGAGGTGGTCAAGCGCCTCGAGTGGGCCGTGCGCAACGAAACCACGGCAGTGTTCAGCGATGTCTGGACGGCCGTCAAGGGCGAGTAAATTCGTCAGTGCTCACCACGATACCGCCGGTAACAACAGGTGTTACCGGCGGTATTCTTTTGTTCACGCCATGATGACGGTTGTGTTGATTCGGGTCGTGTACGATAGAGGCAGTTGTACAAGACGCCAATCGTCGTCACACAGGAGGCACGCATGTTACCCAATCAATTGACTCTCGGCCCACTGGCACTGCGGGCGCATAATGTCGAGCGCATGTATGCCTACTACACGCAAGTCCACGGCTTTCGCTTGCACGATCAGCGCGAGGACGGCACGGTGGTGCTCGGCAGCGATGAGCACGAGCTGGTACACCTTATCCCCGATCCGCAGGCCCGCCCCGTGCAACGCACGGCCGGTTTGTACCACGTGGCCTATTTGTACCCTGACCGGCCGTCACTGGCTGCCGCCGTGGTGCATTTGCGCAATGTCGGCTGGCGCATCGACGGCGCCTCGGATCACGGCGTCAGCGAGGCCTTGTACCTGAGCGACATCGAGGGCAACGGCATCGAGTTGTATGTTGATCGCCCGCGTGCGCAGTGGCCAACCGACGGCAACGGCTTAGCGATGGTGACTGAGCCACTCGATGTACAGGCGCTCCTCAAGGTCGCCGGTGACCCCACGTTGCCGATTCTCGGCCACATGCATTTGCATGTCGGCGATTTGGCGGCTGCCCGGCGCTTTTATG
Organism: Chloroflexota bacterium; assembly: GCA_016875555.1. Classification (GTDB taxonomy): domain Bacteria; phylum Chloroflexota; class Chloroflexia; order Chloroflexales; family Roseiflexaceae; genus UBA965. The sequence goes on from VGPG01000169.1 coordinate 5,234, forward strand.
TGGATGCGTTGGGGTTTGATTTGATGCAAACCTACGGGCTGGCGGCCGAATTTGTCTCGACCGCTGGCTATCATCACCATCTGGGATATAACATTTGGCGCGGCAAAAACGTGCCGCCGGCGCCGCCCACGGCCACCGGCTTGGTCTGGTGGACGATGCAATTGCCCACGGCCGCCGATGTTGATGCGGTGGCCCAACGCTTGGCGGCCGCCCAGTACGCCTATGAGCAGGTCGATGGCGTGTTGTTGGCCCGTGACCCATCGGGCAATCAGGTGCGGATTGTGGTGGCGTAGGGGCGCACCCCCCGCATCAATCCAGAGGGGCGCACAGCTGTGCGCCCCTGATCATCCCGAACGGTGCGCCCGGTGGTGATGATGGGATGATTAGGGGCGCCGCGAGCGACGCCCGTACGGGTGATGTCCCAAATGGTAGGGTGCGTCGCTTGCGGCGCCCGGGATTGGCCACGGCACACCCCCACGACAATCCAAAGGGGCGCACAGCAGTGCGCCCCCAAATGATTTCCAACGGTGCGACCGTGGTATTACACCACGTGGTGGCCAGGTTCGGCGTAGTACGCCTCAAACACCTGTTTGTTGTAGCGCAACACCGGCTGGCGGGCTGCCCGCACTTCGTCGACGCGGCGCACAATCCCACCGGTGGTCGGGGCCTGATGCAAAATCTCGGCATCTTGTACGGCCTCGGCGGCGATTTGGCGCATCACACTGATGAAGTGGTCCATGTTCTGCTTGCTCTCGGTCTCGGTTGGCTCGATCATCAACGCCTCGGGCACGATGAGTGGGAAGTAGACTGTCGGTGGGTGGAACCCGTAGTCAATCAAGCGCTTGGCAATGTCAAGCGTACGCACACCCTGTGCCCCAGCAATCTGGCCCTTGAGCACCGTCTCGTGCATACAGATGCGGTCGACGGCCACCGGGTAGAGGTCGCGCAACTTGGCCTGAATGTAGTTGGCGTTGAGCACTGCCGTCTCACTCACCAAGCGCAACCCGGCTGCCCCCATCATGCGGATATACGTCCAGGCCCGAATCAACATGCCGAAGTTGCCCCAGAACG
>VGPG01000170.1 GCA_016875555.1 Chloroflexota bacterium
ATTCTTCGGCATGCAAAGTGGTCTTGGGAGTCTCCTCGGTGTGGCAGGAGCAAGTCTCGCCACGCAGGTCTTGGCCAACAAATCGGTGGCCGTGGGGGCGTGGGAGATTGTGCCGGCCATGCCATTCCCCAATAATGTGGGTTTTTTGGCATTGACCTGTTTTGTTTGCATGGCCATCTCATATGTGTTTGTCATTATCAGCGTCGAGCCGCCCCATCCACCACAGGCACGGCAGCCGTTCTGGCATTTGATTCAACAGGCGCCGACGCTGTTGCGTACCAACTATGAGTTTACGCGCTACTTAGTGGCGGTAGTGCTGATCGGTATCGGCATGATGGGGCAGAGTTTTGTGACGGCAGCGGCGTTGAGCAAGTTTGATGTGAGTGGGAGTACGGTGGGAACGTTCACCATCGTGTTGTTATCGGCACAAGCGGTGGGCAACTTCGGCCTTGGCGCCTTGTCAGATCGCTGGGGCCACAAGCGCATCATGGTGCTTACGGCGGTGATGGTTTCAATCGGATTACTCGTCGCATGGTTTGCTCCCGCGGTTGAGTGGTTTTATCTCGTATTTGCCTTGGGCGGGATTGCGCTTGGTGGCAACATGCCGGCGAGCTTTGCCATGGTGTTCGGCTTTGCGACACCCGAATCGCGGGCTGCCTATATCGCTATTGCCAACACGTTCAACGTGCCGGTTGCGGCAGGTGCTCCGTTGATTGCCGGCGTAATCGCCGACCAGTTCGGCTTCTCGGTGTTGTTTGTCATTCTGGCTATATTTGGGTTGTTAGGGGCCGCCATGATGCAGTGGTTGGTGCGCACACCTACGCCGGCCCCGGTTGCGGCATAAAGTAGATTAGCCAGCAATCATTGCCACCAAGGTGACACAGATGGGCACCGTCAGGTTGTCGGTCCCGTGCGGTGAGACAGCCTCGACCACGGTGGCCACAGTGGCACCGAGTACGGTGGCAATTACAAGGGCGCTCCCGTTGGGCAAATCGGCGTATGGCGTGAGTTCTGAACCAGGTAACAGCGTGAGTGACAGGGCGATGACAATCAGCGACACCACGAACATGACGGCGCTGCCCTCGTAACTGCGGGTACCGCCGTTAATCGTATAGGTGTGGCGCCCGTAGCGCTTGCCGATGAGGGCGGCGAGGGCATCGCCCCAGGTCATGGCCATCACGCCGGCCACTACGGCTGGAGCATGATCGATTGGCCCCTCAGGGCGCCACAAGGCGATACTCAGGATGGTAATCGAAATGGCGAAGTAGACGGTACCCATGCTGGCGGTATCGCTATCGATGCCTTTGAAGAGCTTGATGCGAAAAAAGACGTAGTTGAGCACAATAAATGTGGCAAACGGGATGACGCCGAATTGCCATGAATCGAAGAGTGATAAAACGCCAAATATCCACATACCTGCGCCGACGTGTACCACCTTACGAGTCAAGTCATTGGAGATGTGTAATTGCCGGTGGAGCACTTCACCGATGATGAGAAGTCCCCCTGCGTATAGGTACGAGATGAGTAAGCCGATCCAATTGTTGATCATATGAGCTCCTCTACTGCGACGTGCGTCGTCTCGCCGACGGGGAGACCGAGCGCGTTAATTTGCCAGGCGAGATGACTCGCCGAACCGGTGGTGTAGTAGATGGTTCGACCACGTGGTTGGGATTGTGTGAGGGGTGCGGCAACTGTGAGGGTATGACGGGCTACCGCGGGGGCAGGGTCGATGATGGTGACATGAGGTGCGGCGCGGCTGATGCTTTCACGCAGAAAGGGATAATGCGTGCATCCGAGTACCAACACATCGGCACCAGCCTGGATGAGTGGTGCGACATGGGCGGCCACTGCAGCGTCTGTGGCGGCACCGTGCAACTGCCCGGCCTCGACCAAATCGACGAGCCCGTGACAGTCCTGCCCGACCACCTGCACATCGTGGGCGAATCGTTGGGTGACCTCGTGGTAGAGGTCGCCCTTGAGGGTCGCCGCCGTGGCCATGACGCCGATGACGCCGTGTTGGGTCTGCTGGACAGCGGGTTTGACCGCTGGCACCATGCCGACAAACGGCGTCTCGGGGTGGTGTTGGCGCATTTGGTGCAAGGCTGCGGCACTCGCCGTGTTGCAGGCGACCACCACCGGTTGCGCACCTTGACGAATCAGCCAGTTGGCACAACCGAGAGCAATCTGACGAATGTCGGCGACGGGACGATTCCCGTACGGGCAGCGCGCCTGATCTGCGAGATAGATGATGTCAACGTGGCTGTCGAGGTCACGGATGGCCTTGAGGACGCTGGTGCCACCGATACCACTATCGTAGACCGCAATCATCGGGGTACTCTACTTGTCTGTGAATTGCGCATTGCGCGCATCGCGCCAGGCAACCAACTTCTCGATGGCCTCTTGGCTATAGGGGTGCCCTGTCATCATAATCATGTGTGTGGCACCGGCTGCAGCCAAATCGTCGAGCGTGTCGAGTTGATCGGGGCTCAGTGAGGCGGTCCGTTCAATCTCGTCTGGGTTGCGCCCGACCTCGTTACACCAATCGGTGAGAATGGCGTTTTTGCGGGCGTAGGTCTCGGGCGGCCCAAAGCCATTCCACATGGTGGCGTATTGGGCAGTCAACTTGAGCGTGACCTTTTCGCCGCCACCACCGACCAAAATCGGGATGTCGCGCATCGGCTGGGGGACCTCTTGAGCCCAATACTCGCGGAAGAGGGGCAAACTCTTGCCGAGGGCGCGCAAGCGATCGCCGGCAGTGCCGAACTCATAGCCGTACTCGACATAATCGCGCTCAAACCAGCCGGCACCGATGCCGAGGATGTAGCGCCCGTTGCTGATGTGGTCGAGGGTCTTGCTCATGTGGGTCAACAGGCGGGTGTTGCGGTAGCTGTTGCACAACACGAGACAGCCGATTTCGACACGAGTGGTGAGTGTGGCCATGGCGGTGAGGAGCGTCCAGCCCTCGAAGTGGTTGCCGTCGGGGTCACCGTAGAGCGGGTAGAAGTGATCCCAGTTCCACAGCGAATCGACGCCGGTGGCCTCGGCACGCAAAATAGCATCGGCGTACTCGGCGTAGCTCGTGTGCTGATTCTGTAACTGCACACCTACTTTGTATCGGGGCATGATGATCTCTCCTTGACCATGGGTGATTGCTGTCATCATACCACACGCATCAACGGCATTACGGGCGGATGGTGCGAAGCCTGCATAGCGCACAATGCGTTCAATGGTGATAGTATGGAGGCAACAACATCAGTGGTGAGGCGCGATTATGGCATATCAATTCAGCGATGCGTATCTGCGAGTGGCAACGGCGTGCCCTGTGGTGCATGTGGCCGATGTGGTGCACAACGTGGCCCACATTCAGCAGCTCTACGACGATGCAGTGGCGCAGGGTGTGGCCCTCGTCGTCTACCCTGAGCTATGTGTTACCGGCTATTCGCTGGGCGATTTGGTGTTGCAACCGCGCCTGTTGCGCCAGGCACTTGATGCCTTGATGCCGCTGGCACAGCACACTGTTGGCCATGCGACGGCGATGATTGTCGGTGTGCCGTTAGCCCATCAAGATGCACTTTATAACGTGGCAGTGGTGATTGCTGAAGGCACCATCAAAGGCATCGTGCCCAAGCAGTTTTTGCCGAGCTACGGTGAATTTTATGAGAAGCGCTGGTATCAACACTGGCCACACGCCAATACGACGACCATGGTTGGTACGACGTCGGTGCCGTTTGGCACACAGTTGGTGTTTGAGGTCGCAGGCGTGCGCTGTGGTATCGAAATCTGCGAAGACCTGTGGGTCCATCAATCGCCGAGTACTGATTTGGTTGACCAAGGTGCGCTGATTATCGCCAATCCATCGGCATCGCCCGAGTTGGTCGCCAAAGCCGCCTATCGTCGGCAGTTGGTCAGCGTGCAGTCGGCCAAATTGATTGCCGGGTACCTCTATGCCGGTTGCGACTGGAGCGAATCGACAATCGACGTGGTGATGAGCGGTCATCAGCTGATCTGCGAAAACGGGCGGATTACTGTAGAGCGCCCACCGTTTGCGCGCGACCTGCGTCTGATGATTGCCGACATTGATATCGAGCATCTGCGTTTTGATCGGCGCAAAGACAGCAATCGCGGTGGCACGACAGGCTATGATGTGATTGTGGCGACGACAACGCGGCCGACGATGGTGCCACGACCGGCGGTGGTTGCACATCCCTTTTTGCCACAGGGCGAAAGCGAAACGGCTCGGGCAGAGCGCCTCGGCCATATCCTCAACATTCAAGCGCACGGGTTGGCGCAACGCATGCTGTCCACCCGTACGCCACTGTTGCATCTTGGTCTGTCGGGTGGACTCGACTCGACGCTGGCGTTTGTGGTGGCCTGTCTCACGGCCGAGATTATTGGCCGGCCGGTGCACGAGATGTTGCGCACCTATACGATGCCGGCGGCGGCCAGCTCGGAGCGCACACAGTCGAATTCGGTGACGTTGTCGCAGCTCTACGGTGTGCCCAATCAGGTGATTGCAATTGGTGAATTGGTGCGTCAGCAGTTGATTGCCCTGGGGCACGATGGGGTGACGCAGGATGTGACATACGAGAATGTGCAGGCGCGCTTGCGCACCAGCATTTTGTTTAATAAGGCGAATTTGCATGGTGGCATGGTGCTCGGGACGGGCGATTTGAGCGAGATTGCCCTGGGCTGGTGTACGTTTAATGGCGACCACATGAGTCATTATCATGTCAATGCGGGCGTGCCCAAAACGTTGGTGCGGCACTTGGTGATGCATGTGGCAACTCAGCAGACAGATGCGATTCGCACGGTATTGGTTGATATTCTCGAGACGCCGATTTCGCCGGAGTTGACGACCACGGGGAGTGGCGAGGTTAGTCAGAAAACCGAGGATATTATTGGACCATACGAGCTCCACGACTTCTTTTTGTATCATCTGGTGCGCTGGGGCGATGCACCCGAAAAGATCGCTCATTTGGCGCGGATTGCGTTTGCGGGTGTCTACGACGAAACGACGATTGACACGTGGTTGCGCACGTTCATTCGACGCTTTGCGGGGAGTCAGTTTAAGCGCTCGGTGATGCCTGATGGCCCCAAGGTGGGCAGTGTGGCGTTGAGCCCGCGTGGTGATTGGCGCATGCCGTCGGATTTGTATAATGCGGCGCTGTGGCTAGATTAACCAAGATTTCATATTGCTTTACGGCATTGTGGTAGAAAATAAATGCATGTATGGTGTCACTTGGTGGTGGGTGACGATTGGTTTGATGCACCACCCGAGGTGTTGTTATGGTGCTCCCGACGTATCAAGCGCCAGTCCTGATGGTTGATGGGGTCGTGTTGCAGTTGATCGATGAGCGACTGCATGTGTTGTTGATTCAGCGGGCCAACGAGCCGTTCCGCGGGATGTACGCCTTGCCGGGTGGGTATATTGTGGCAGGCGAGACGACGCATTTCTCATTAGCACGAATTTTGTCCCAAAAAGCTGACATATGTGTTGAAAAAATGGCGATTATAGAGCAGTTATACACGTTTGACACGGTGGCACGTGACCCACGTGGCCATGCAGTGTCGGTGACGTATATGGGGCTCGGCTATCAACTAGCATTTACCGGCCAGCCCGATGCACATAATCCGCGGTTTGTGGCGGTCGACGAGTTACCAGAGTTGGCGTATGACCATGCCGAGATTATAGCGTATGCACATGATCGTCTTAAGAGCAAGATGAATTATACCAACGTGGTATTTGCGTTATTGCCAAAGCGGTTTACGCTGACGCAGTTGCAGAGTGCGTATGAGGCGATTTTGCAGCGTCAGCTGGACAAGCGCAATTTCCGTAAAAAGTTTTTGAGTCTTGATACGATTACGCCCACCAACGAGTATTTTCGCGATGGGGCACATCGGCCAGCACAATTGTATGAATTTAATGTGCAGCGGTTGGCGAATTTTGCCAAGGATTTTTGATTGGTATGGATCATCGGGCGCCCTTTCGGACGCCCTTACGGCGTGAGTCGCCCGAGGTTATCATCTGAATCCTCGTCATTGCATGGCCACCTGCCCCAAACCGTAGCGGCAAGGCACGTCCTTGCCGCAAAAGAGGAACGAAATGCAGGTGGCCGTGCCATCTTCTCCTGGGGATTTGGTTGATGCCTCAAAGGAGACTGCACGCCGGTGTAGGCATGATGAGCGCCCGATGTTGCTGGCCGGCATGCAGTGACGTGGGGATGAGAAGGGGCGCACTGCGGTGCGCCCCCTTTGCGTGATGGATGAGAAGGGGTGCCCTTTCGGACGCCCTTACGG
>VGPG01000171.1 GCA_016875555.1 Chloroflexota bacterium
TACAAAAAGTTAGCAGCATGGCTCAGATCTGTGCGTGGCAGAATTGGCCACTGATTATTGCGAATACGCTCCCAAGCGGCGATCACCGTAGGCATCGAGGCGGTCAAGCGTACTGATTTGTGCACGTTGGCCTCAAGTGAGTTATCGAGGTCTTCTGGGTCGTAGGTTGATAACGCAGACGTGGCAGTACGCAAAACCTCCATCGTTGGAGTTTTTTTGGGCATGGCCATCATCATCGAGAGGATTTCATATGGAATTTGACGATTGTCAATGAATTTCTGTGTGAAACTATCAAGCTGTACTTGCGTCGGCAATCGACCATACCAGAGCAACGCTGTTGTTTCTTCAAACGTCGAGCTAAGTGCTAAATCATCAATATCAATACCACGATAAAAAAGTCGACCATTGATGCCGTCGATACGACTAATCGCCGTTGAGGCCGCAATGACCCCTTCTAGCCCTTTATTCATCTGAAAAAAACTCCTTTGTTCATCATTCCAACACGGGCTCACAACGAGTTGGAGCAGATACTTTGTCTAACCGTAGACGCACCTAGTAACATGCATCATGTGGTATTACATCGGTACATTCACTTCCCCGACGGGAATGATAATTATTCGTTCGCCATTATACACGATGTATGCGATAGCGCCGTAACCTCAGCATTCGCATTGCGCATGTGAACTCAAATTTTTGGACGGAGTGTGGCGAGGTACTCAACCATCCGTTTAACGCGCTCGGCTGGTTCTGCTTTGTCCATCAGATTAATCAACGCACTTGCTACGATTGCACCATCGGCAACTTGTGATACGGTGTGCACATGCTCGGGAGTACTGATTCCAAATCCAACGACCAGTGGCAACTCAGTGTGTGAACGCACACGTTTGAGAAACGCAGGGAGGCCATCCCAGAGCGATAAACGTGCACCTGTCACACCAGTCAACGAGACACAGTAGATGAACCCACTTGCTACCGATACGATTTGGCGAATACGCGCATCAGGTGTGGTAGGCGCAACAAACATGATGAAATCTAGGTTGTGGGATTGTAGGATCTGTTGAAATTCACTCGCTTCTTCAGGAGGCAAATCTGGGACAATCACACCGTTGGCCCCTGCTGCCGCTGCATCGCGTGCAAACGCCTCTAGTCCGTACTGCAAAAAGGGATTGTAATAACCCATCATGACTAATGGTACGCGTACCCCAATCGCACGTAGTTTCGCAACAGATGCGATGGCAAAAGCAACATTCACACCGTTTTTCAATGCCTGTTCTGATGCGCGTTGGATGGTTGCACCATCTGCAAGCGGATCAGAGAATGGTACGCCGATTTCGAACAAATCAGCTCCCGCTGCTTCGAGTGCAGGCGCAAGCGTCTCAAGTGAATCTTTTTCTGGGTATCCAACCATCAAATATGGCATCAAAGCTCCACGTCCTTGAGCTTTGAGACGCGCAAATGTCTCGGCAATCGTACTCACTCCGTCACCTCTGTTAATCACTATTCAGGTATATTACTATTGAAAACTGCCTTTGCAAGTAGTTCACGCGCATTCCAAAAATACTCGGCTCCAGATGCGATTGTCCAGATCAGCGCAAACGCGGCTGGAATTTGCCACCACTGCGACAACCAGACAAACCAGTATGGAGTTGATGGGATACCAGGCAACGCATAAAAGACCATCAGCCATATTAATGCCATGACAGTGAACGTTAATTTCTGCTTACCCCAGGCACGTGCCGGAATGATTTCACCTTGTGCCGCCGCGTACGAACGCAACCCGGAAACCGCAAATTCGCGCACAATGATAGTCAATGCGAACCAACTTGGGAGCAATCCAATTTCTACGAGCGGTAAAAGCGCACCGGCGATGAATATTTTGTCCGAAATAGTATCAAGATATATGCCCAAGGGTGAAACCACTTTAAGTGCACGTGCCATTCTTCCATCAACAATATCACTCATTGCCATCAAAAAAAGCAGAATGGCCGCCCAAATCAAAGACCAAGCGTCTGTCTGCAAAATCCAGTACGCCATGAGCGGTGTGAGCAAAATACGGATGAGTCCGAGTAGATTTGGCACTTGATTGAGTAGTTGCATAGGTACTTCCGCAGAAAGAGTATACAGGCGATTATAGCACGCTATACAGATATAGGCACTACTCGTCCGTTCGCGTAACACGTATGGTCGCCACAATTAATCGATCCCCGCCTAGGACACCACCTTGTGTCGAGACCACCGGCAATCGTTGACCATCGTTATCATAGATGCCTACGATGATGGCATAATTTCCTGCAGCAATATCCTTTGGAAGTACGAGCGAATATTCGACATGCAACGGATCATCTATTTTCCATGTTGTCATGCGACCCGCATCACCATGCCCCTCAAAGGGTGGTGCATCATTGACTGCCAGAGGAGGTTCGTTGCACAACTGACACAAATGTACAAAAATTCGATAATCACGTTTCGGGTCTGCAACTGCCTGCATATAGAGTTCGATCGGCACACTGCCTCCCGGTGTATAAAACACACCAAGCGGTTTAATTGTGATGCCACGCAGCTTTATCTGCTCACCGAATACCGCTTCAAGCGGTTTCTCTGGCTGAGGGATATTACTTGTTGCATATTTGGTCGGAAAACTTTGGCACATCAGTGCAACACCAAACTGATTCACACCACCGCATGGCCAACTCCGCTGGGGAAAGGCAAAAAAGGTGCCTACACGACCGTATGGAGTACCTGCATCCAGCGCCGGGTCTATCGTCGCCGCATGATCAGGTGCCAAAATCAAAAAAGCACGTTGCTTCCCCATCGTCGCCTGATTAAATTCTGCCTCAAACAGTCGACGTTGATATTCGCGCTGTGCTGTAGAATCACTTGATGTTCCACGAAATCCATCGCTGAAATGCGGGAAAGTTAATGGGCGTGGTAACGGGTCAGGGGTTACTCGCCGGTAGTAACGATACATCGGCATGGCATACGCAGGATGTACAACCACTACGTCATTTTTTGTGACACGCGAGGCAAATTCAGTCATTACTGTGCGCCACTCCTCCTTGACCGGTGCCCCTGAGTACAACCCGCGTACGGGCTCAAACAGCGATATCAAATTCATACCGAGCATGAGCACGACACCGAATCGCCCAATACGAATCATGCGGAACTTCCACCGCCAAACCGTCAAATTTTGCAATGATCGCATAGAACCATGTGTAATGAGGATCATCCAAGCGGGGAGAGACATTAAGGCATATCGTGCATCAAAAAACGGCGTAGCGCCATAGCTTGCGAGAATCACGAGGACCGGCAATATCGCCAATACCAAAAGTTGAAATGACGTTGCATGGCCGTTCTTTGCCTGCTGATAGACGGAGATGCCACCGGTGATAAGCAATACCAGTGCCGGCACAATCCACAACCATACTGGCACACCAACTACCTGCTCACTCCATCGTCGGTCAAACAAAAACCGTGAAACCAAATCTACGAACGAAGGAATCGGCGACTGCCACGGAATTGAAAGGATGGTTTTTGCACGAATCGACATACCAATACCGAACAAAGCAATTACCCCGGAGGCAATCGAAATCCCTGCGTACACCTGTCGTTTACGACCCCGATTCTGCATAACAGGAACAATTAAAAGCATTGCAATCATCAACAAACCCAAACGGTGCACAAATGGAAGTGTCAATAACATGATCCACCACCACCGTTTGGTTGGTCTGCCGACGGTGAGCGCACACGCCCAAAAAAGCAGCATTGAGTAGACTTTTGCATCATGCGCATGCCAAAGGACGGCTGGCGCTGTGGACATGAGCAACAGCAAAAATCCACGATGTGGCTGACGCGGGAATGCTAGTGTTAAAAATGCGACAGCAGCCGCACTAAAGAGCACCGACGGCATACGCAACATCGCCTCACTGTCACCGAACAGTGTTATCCAACCCTTGAGCATCAGATGATAGAGGGGGTATGCGGCGTTCGGACTAAGCAATTCTGCAGCTAGCTGCGCAAAAGACTTATCCGTGACCTCTGCCCACGTTGCCCCTTCATCCAACCAAAGACTTTGTGTGTCAAGATGCCACACATGGGTGAAGAGGGCAAGCAAGAAGGCAAAGACAAACCAACGCCATTGCTCCCCAGATCCAACCCACCAATCTGCAACTGTGGTATACCAGCGACCAAGTAGTCGTCGTAACAACGGCACTAGTCTATTTTTGAGGATAAGCATTAACGCTCGATACAACTGCTCAAGCTTTAACACAATGTCGGTATCGTTCATTGTTGAAGAACCTCTTGATAGTAAGATACGAGCATAGCCGTTGTATGTTCCCATGTCAGCTCATCAACGATGCGATGACGCGCCTGACGACCTAGTTCTTGGGCATATGATGGTGCATCAACAAGCTGGCAGATTGCGGTAGCAAGCGCATCAGCATCTCCCTCAGGAACCAGCAGCCCATGTACTCCATGCGTGATGACATCAGGTATTCCAGCGATTGCCGATGCCACAACTGCACGTCCAGCGGCCATACCCTCTAACAATGAATTTGGCAAACCGTCAACGTTGCCTGATTCATCATGCACCGAGGGCACACAGTAGATATCTGCGCTCGCAATTGCACGTGCAACATCGTCCCGCAAGAGTTGGCCAGGCATAACAACCAAATCTTGCACACCGAGCGACGCAATCTGGTGCTCGTATTCGTGTTGTAAATCGCCGTAGCCAACCAATAATAACCGCACTCCCGGTACGCATGTTCGTATGTGTGTCAACGCATCAATGAGCGTTTGAAATCCTTTTTTGTACACAAATCGGCCAACTGCAACGATGAGCGGTGCAGCTTCATCGATTCCAAAGCGTTGGTGAATCCATGTACGATTACGCGCATCAGGGTCAAACGCATCCACTGCGACACCGTACGGCAACACGTGTGTATCGGTTGGACGCGCACCCAACGCTATCGCACGCCGATGCAAATCACCACTACAGGCGGTGTTCATGCGGCTTTGTAAAAAAATCCTCTTTGCGAAGGAACGAAACACGGTATTGCGTTCTGCCATAGCCACATCAGACCCATGCATGCTTATGACAAGTGGAATTCCGTACAGCTGTGATGCGATCATTGCCGGCAACCCATTTGGCAAGAGCCAATGTGCATGGATGATATCAGGTTGAAATGTGCGTATGTGGTTGCGAAGTGCAATATAGGTCGCTGGCAATGCAAACACAGCTGTAAGAAGTGCCGTTTGTTTGAGTCCAACATCTGCTCTGAGTGATTCTGCATACCCCCACACCTCTAACAATGAATGCGGAGCATAACGAAAGGTCACCAGCTCAACACCACGTTCGGTAGATTGATGCTTGAATGATCGATGGTTGGGCAGTACAATCCGCACATCATGCCCATGCGCCACCACTCCCGCAGCAATTTCCTGAATAAATGGCGCAGTCGTATCGCCTGGAAATTTCGGATAGGACGTTGCAACCATCAAAACGCGCACAATTCACCTCAACGAATGGCTGCCACACCGAAAGCATCAGGATTAAACTCGTACACCACGCTTTGCATGGTGAACGTGCGTCCATCATCAGTAACAGTGTACTCAGGTGTCCGATACACTTCCACAAAGCCGTTTTTGGGATCTTCAATTAACGCGGCTAACAATGTTCTGGTGGTAGCGTTTGGTCGTTGTAATGAATCAAGCACCAAATATTGCACACGATAGTGCTTCGCCAAGCGCAAAAATGTCTCTGTATTGGCGTTCGCAGGAATCATCACTGCTGGGCGTTCTGCATACCAGTTTAATTGCCAAGGCACGCGCGTCATCATCACTGCACTGAGAGGAGTGTTTGCCCGCAGATAACGGTACATGTCGAGATCTGCGGCAACAAGCTGCGCATCAACTACACGACGTTGTTGTGCATATTGAACGGCAGGATAAAGTGATAATCCAGTGACGACAACTACCATCAGCAAGGCGATGAGTGCATTCCGTTGCTGATACCAATTGCGCATTTTCTCAAACAGCGCAAAGAGACCGGCACCAGCAAACAACGCGAACCACGGTATCCATGCAACCCAATAACGCGGTTCATTTGCATGCCAATAAAAGACCATAAAGACTACATACGGCACAAACGCCGCCACAAGCAATCTACGGAGCAGACGATGGTTTTGACTTCGCCACGCCAATAATCCAATCAAGGCAAACCACATCACGATTGTAGGAACCATGCCGAGCGCAGAGTCAGGAGCACCGTATATTGCTTGTGG
>VGPG01000172.1 GCA_016875555.1 Chloroflexota bacterium
CATCAACTGCTGGGCTATGTCACGCGCTACCCCCATCAAAACAGTCGGTTTGTGTCACTCAGTCCAAGGCACTGCCAAGCAGTTGGCCGATGACATCAACATACCCATTGACGAGATTAACTACGTCTGTGCCGGTATCAACCACATGGCCTTCTACCTCAAGTTTGAGCGTGATGGCCAAGACCTCTATCCCGAAATCCGCAAGGTGTACAACGAGGGACGTGTGCCCGATTGGAATCGTGTGCGATACGAGATTTTCAACCGATTCGGTGCATTCGTTACCGAATCGAGCGAGCACTTCTCGGAGTATACGCCGTGGTTCATCAAGCGCGACCGCCCAGACTTAATTGAGAAGTTCAACATCCCACTCGACGAGTACATCACCCGCTGTGAGAACCAAATCGCCGGCTGGCATCAGCTCCGCAACGACTTGTTGACCTCAGACAAGCCAATTGAGGTACGTCGCAGTCACGAGTACGGCTCACTCATCATCCATAGCATGGAGACGGGTCAGCCCCGTGTGGTCTACGGCAACGTGGCCAATCGTGGCTTGATTAACAATCTGCCCGAAGGATGCTGTGTCGAGGTGCCGGTGCTCGTCGACAAGAGTGGCTTGCAACCCACCAAGATCGGCAACTTGCCGCCACACCTCGCTGCCATGATGCAGACCAACATCAACGTGCAATCCTTGACCGTCGAGGCCGCTTTGACCGGCAAGCGCGAGCATGTCTACCATGCGGCAGCCTTTGACCCACACACCGCCGCCGAATTGTCGCTCGACCAGATTTGGTCGTTGGTCGATGACTTGATCGAGGCCCATGGCGACATGATCCCGGCGTTGAAGTAATCGTCAATCCTTCCGCCCCGGTAGGTAGAGACGCAGCATGCTGCGTCTCTACCTACCGGGGTAATTCATTCAATTGGCAAACCGACGCGCCACCCAAATACACCCCACAACGATACCTGCCGCACCCAACAACCACAACGACGGCACTTCGCCATCGATTGGCCACGCCCACAACATCGTCAAAAACGGCTGAAGCAGTTGGACTTGGCTGACCCGCGGGATACCGCCGAGTGCCAAGCCGTGATACCAGGCAAAAAATCCCAAGAACATGCTAAAGACGCCCAAATAGACAAATGCCAACCAGGCTGATTCAGGCACACTGGTAGTTGGCATGTACCACAAGGCCGGCCAAATCAGGATCGGCGCTGCCATCACATTTGCCCAACAGATGGTCCGCCAGCCGCCGATTTCGGCCGACAACTTACCCCCATAGACGTACCCCACTGCAGCAATCAACACCGCCACAAGCATGGCCGTATCGCCACTATTGATCTCGCTGCCACTCTGCCAAAGCACCACACCGACCGCTGTCGCACTGCCGATAACAGCAGCCACCCAAAAGAGGTTACGCAGGCGATAGCCAAGGAGCCACGAGCCAAGCGCCACCGTGGCAAGCGGTAAGAGCCCGTTGACGATTGCTCCGTGCCCGGCAGGTACATACTGCATGGCAATTGATGAAAAAAGCGGAAACCCAATGGTTACACCAACTGATGTAATCGCCAAGCGCCATAACTGATTGCGCGTGGGGAGCGGACTACGCGTTACAACCAAGGTAATCGCAGACAAAAACGCCGCTAGTAGCCCGCGCCCCGCTCCCACAAAAAGTGGATCCATGGCGGCCACTGCCACTCGTGTCACCGGCAACGACACACTAAATATCATCACGCCAATCAGCCCCCAGACCATGCCTGCATTTGATGAAACCCGTTGATTGGTCACGTATGACTGCTTTCTGTTATGCGTCGTAATGCCTTATCTTACCATTTACATGCTACAATAAATATGCTGTTTCCACTCAGTCATTATCATGTCAATAGAAAGTGATTTAGCGCAATGTCGTTGTTTATTTTGACCGCCTTGAGCGCATCGTTGTTATTTGGCATTGGCGACTTTATTGGCGGCAGAGCTAGCGCAAAGATGCCAGTTGTGCAGGTGCTCGTCGTCGGTCAAATCGTAGGCGTCTTGATGTATTGGGGGCTAGCCTGGTATAACAACGAAGCGCCGATGCCGAGTGAATTATTTGGGTTGGCCTTGTTAGCCGGCATCACCGGCGCACTCGGTCTCGCCGGATTGTATCACGGTATTGCACGCGGGTACACCGCAGTAACAGCGCCGGTATCAGCGGTTCTTGCAGCCATTATCCCGGTCTTGTACGGCATTCAAACTGATGGATTACCTTCATCATTCGCACTTGCAGGCATGGGCATTGGCGTCGTTGCAATTGTGCTTAATTCACTCGCAGGGCGTGCCAGCGGCTATCAGGGGTTGTGGCAAGGGGTGGTGGCTGGTGTTGCCATCGGCGTCTTTTTGATTTTGCTCAAATATATCGGTAGTGCTGGCGTCTTCACGCCACTCGCCATGGCCCGGAGTGGCGCATTGCTCATCACCATTCCGTGGCTATTGATCCGCCCCGGTGGTCGCCCAACCGGCGTTGGCATTGGCCTCGCAGCTGTGGCTGGATTACTCGATTTGTTGGCCAACACGGCGTATATGCTGTCAACCCAGATGGGTCGACTCGATATCGCCAGTGTCCTTGCATCGCTCTACCCAGCCATCACAGTGCTGTTGGCGTTCTTTATTAACGGCGAAAAAATCAGCACGCTCCAACGCATAGGTCTCGTTGCAACCATCGTGGCAACTGCACTTATTGCGTTGTAAATAACACAGCACCAGAAGGTATCATATGTCACTGCTCTTTTTGTTGGCCGGTCTCGGCGCATCACTGAGTTACGGGATTAGCGATTTTGTGGGCGGGCGTGCCAGTGCACGTCTCTCGATTGTACAAGTGCTCGTCATCGGCGAGATTTTCGGCGCACTCTTGTTATGGGGACTCGCCGGCTGGTACGCCGAGCCACTACAACTCGGGGCGGTCATGCTCATAGCGGTCGGTGCTGGTATGGTCGGTGCAATTGGCGTGGCGGCGTTGTATCACGGATTATCACAGGGCTATACAGCGATTACGGCACCAGTCTCTGCTGTGCTAGCGGCTGTCCTGCCGATTTTATACGGACTCCAAAGTGATGGATTGCCGTCAACCCTTGCAATCACTGGCATGGTTATTGGTCTGATTGCCATCGTACTAAACTCGTTAGCAGGGCGTGCCAACGGCTATCAAGGGTTGTGGCAAGGATTGGTCGCCGGGGTTGCCTTCGGCGTCTATTTTATTTTGCTCAAATATGTGGGTACTGTCGAAGAAACGTTCGCTCCACTTGCGTTTGTACGGAGTGCGGCTCTCCTCATCACGGTACCCTGGTTACTCGTACGCCCAGGCAGTCGTCCAAATGGTCTGGGATTCGTCCTTGCCATCGTCGCCGGTCTCTTTGATGTGCTTGCCACCAGTCTCTATGTCCTGGCCACGCAGACCGGTCGGCTTGATTTGGCCAGTGTGCTGGCATCGCTCTACCCGGCAGTGACGGTGCTGCTTGCGCGATTCATCAGCAAAGAACCAATCTCGCCGCTGCAACGGATTGGACTCGGCGCCACCGTCATAGCGACAACGTTGATTGCACTGTAGCGCCCGACCAGCCTTCGTGGCGCAAGAGCCACTCCTTGCGCCACAGGCCACCGGCATATCCCGTCAATTTGGCATTACTACCGATGACCCGATGACACGGTAATACGATGGCCACCGGGTTAAGTCCATTGGTACGCCCGACTGCGCGGCTGGCTGTCGGTTGCCCAATGCGTATTGCTTGAGTGCCATAGGTAGCAACTTGCCCAGCCGGAATCGTACGAAGTGCCGCCCATACGCGCTGTTGAAATGGTGTCCCACCGGTCTCCACTGGGACGTCGTCAATAGCGTGCAAATCCCCGGCAAAGTAGGCCTGCATGCGCTGACGCATATCGAGCGGATTGTGCGCCTCAACAAGCCGGTACGTCGTGCCATAACGACGGTGCAACAGTTGGTGCATGCGATCCTCGTAATCGAGATAATCGAGCACCTGTAATGCGCTGTGACTACAGGCAATCAGTAACTCACCAAGTGGTGATTCCATGCGCATGTATGCCAACTCAATCATAAACCCCTCAACGTGCGTATCAACAATCTTTCTCTAGCATACCAAGCAATCCGGCAATATACACTCGCATTTATTGCGATGTATCTCGCAAACTTACTCTATTCTCATACGCGCTTGCTAGGATGTAGTGCATATGGTGATTTATGCGTTTGTACCACAAAACAAGAAGCGTATCGGTTTAGAAGAGGGTAATACACTTATATGCGCGCACTGCTTACTTTCCGGCTCCCACTCTGGTTTGTGTTGCCACTGCTCGGTGTCGTGGCCATCGGCATGTCACTGGTTGGTTATGTGGTCGCTACACAAATCAACACACCATGTACGTTGAGTACCACCGAATGCCAAAAGCTCTCACGATTCTATGACGCGTGGCAAATCGTCAGTGAGAATTATGTCGACGCAGATGCAGTGACTACCGATGCACTCGTCGATGGCGCAATCACCGGTCTCGTTGATGGGCTGGGTGACCGCGGTCATAGCCGCTACTTATCACCCGAGATGGCCTCTGTTGAGCGCGAGTCACTCAACGGCACGTTTCAGGGCATTGGCGCCTATCTCAGTGAGCGTGACGGGTTCGTGATTATCGCCGCCCCTATCCCTGGGACTCCCGCTGAGCGTGCCGGTATTCGCCCTGGTGACCGCATTCTGACCGTGGATGGCATCGATGTGCGAAGTGATTCGGTCTCAGAGCTCCAAAGTAAAGTCCGCGGGCCCAGTGGGAGTACCGTCCAGCTAGAGGTGCTCCATGATGATGGGAGCATTGAGCAGATGTCCATCACCCGCGCCAGCATCGATATTCCGAGTGTGACGTGGGGCATGCTTCCCAATAACGTCGCACACATCCATCTCAATCAATTCTCAGCCCAAGCCGAAGACGACATCAAAGAAGCGTTGATAGCCGCCAATCAAGCCGGTGCAACACACGTCATTCTCGATTTGCGTAATAATCCGGGTGGCTATGTCGATCAACTGATGCGCGTAGCCGCACAGTTCTTGCCCAAGGGTAGTACTGTGCTCATCGAAGAGGATCGCGACGGCACGCGGACTCCGTATACCACCGATAGCACCGGATTAGCCAATACGATGCCGATGGTCGTGCTCATCAATAGTAATAGTGCCAGCGCCGCCGAAATCTTGGCTGGTGCATTCAAATCGGCAAAACGCGCACCAATTATCGGTGAGCCGACATTTGGTACGGCAACCGTGCTTCGGCCATTTGATCTTGATCAGGGTGCCGAGATCCGCCTTGGCACGAGTCAGTGGTTAACGCCCGAAGGTGAGGTTGTGCGTGGCAAGGGCATTGACCCCGATACACTCATCGCACTCTCCAATTTGTCGGATATTGTTATGCCGGCTGCGGCCGCCGAAATGGACGAAGCCACCCTGCTCGCAAGCAGCGATGATCAACTCGTTGCCGCCTATACGACGGTATTGTCGCAATAAACCGCACCCGCTAGACCATACCAAACACGCACGCTCCACGGCTATCCGTGGAGCGTGCGTGCGTCTATGCACATCGCGCTGTTAGTAGAGTACTCCGATGAGCGTGCCGTGTGCCACTCCGTCAATCCACACATAGAGGCTTTGCCAAAAAACCCAACTCACGAGCGCAACCACACTGATACGCCCCGCCTGCGAACGCCACAAATGGCTGAGTGGCAACGCGGCGTACGTTGCTACCACCGGAAATACAAAGATTACATACCGCGTGGGTACGACATCGAAAAAAAGCTGTGCACACAGCAATAACCCGGCAGCACTGATCATCGCCACCGACATGCGCCACCACTGACTCCGTCGACCAAGCAGAACACCAATCAGCATCAACCCAACAAAAATCGCATTGTAGTGACCAACAAACCCATATCCCCAAATGTAATCGTACAACCGCTGCGCAAATGTCGTCGGCTCTTGTGTGTTCTTGAGACGCCCTAGCTGTGCCACAATTAACGTCACAAATTGACTGTAGTACACCACACCGACAACACCAACGACACCCCACCACCACAACGATATACGACGCAGTTGCTGACTCAATAGACCAAGAGTCATGCTTAGATGCACCGACAAAAATGCTCCGAAATGACCGAGCGTGGCAGCATACATGGCCAACACACTCCAACGACTCACACCAACCACAC
>VGPG01000173.1 GCA_016875555.1 Chloroflexota bacterium
GGCATCACTTGCGATCATCATTCACGGTGATGCGGCCTTCCCTGGCCAAGGCATCGTTGCTGAAACGTTGAATATGTCGGGACTTGAGGGGTACAGCATCGGCGGTACCATTCATATCATCCTGAACAATCAAATCGGCTTTTCGACAGAACCTCGCGACAGTCGTACAACGTTGTATTCGAGTGATCTGGCCAAAGGATTCGAAATACCGATTGTCCACGTCAATGCTGATGACGTAGAATCATGTGTCGCCGCTGCCCGCATGGGATTAGCATATCGCAACGAATTCCACAAAGACTTTTTGATTGACCTCGTCGGCTACCGGCGCTGGGGGCATAACGAGGGTGATGAGCCCACATTTACTCAACCATTGATGTATGCACAAATCAGCAAACATCCCACGGTGCGCCAAATCTATGCAAAACGCATGATCGAAGATGGGGTGATAACGGCCCAAGAATCAGACCAAATGGTGCAGCGCAGCCAAGAAAAGCTCAAAGAAGCAAAACACCGAGCAGAAACTGACCCAGTTCTACCTGAGCTTCCAAGTCAGCCACCTGCTGGTATTGCAGGTCGCACGGTTACTGCAGTCGATGAATCGCTTCTGCGTGAACTGAACGACGCGTTACTCAAGCTGCCACAAAGCTTTAGCGTCAATCCGAAATTGAGTCGGCTCTTTGAAAAAAGACGCACAGCGTTCGAACAAGCGGGCGGCATCGACTGGGCACACGCTGAAGCGTTAGCCTTTGTGACACTCCTTCATGAGGGGGTACCGGTACGCATGACCGGTCAAGATAGCCAACGTGGCACATTCAGCAACCGTCACCTGGTACTTCACGATGTCGAAAATGGCGAACGACACGCTCCTATGCAACACTTGCCACAGGCAAAAGCGTCGTTCTCTGTCTTCAACAGTCCATTGTCCGAAAATGCCGTTCTCGGATTTGAGTACGGCTACGGTTCTCACGCACCTGACACTCTGGTGCTCTGGGAAGCACAATTCGGTGACTTCGCCAATGGCGCCCAGATTATCATCGATCAATTCATTGTATCTGGGCGCAAAAAGTGGGGACTCCAACCATCGATGGTGTTGCTGTTGCCCCACGGCTACGAAGGTCAGGGTCCAGAACACTCAAGTGCGCGACTTGAACGATTCTTGCAGTTGGCCGCCGATGATAATATACGCGTGGCCAATTGTACGACTGCCGCACAGTACTTTCACATACTGCGCCGTCAAGCCGCATTACGCACCATCGACCCACGTCCGCTCATCATGATGACGCCCAAAAGTTTGTTGCGACACCCACGTGCTGGTTCATCGCTTAGTGATTTGGCGCAAGGTCGATTCATGCGCGTCATCGATGACAGTGAAGCGCAACAGCGGGCAAACCAAGTACAACGATTGATCTTTTGTACGGGTAAAGTCTATGTCGACCTCGTCTCATCACTGTCGCCCGAACAACTCACCCATGTAGCAGTCGTGCGCATCGAAGAACTCTACAGCTTCCCTGCCGCCGACATTCAAAAGGCGATTGCCAACTATCCAAATGTACAAGAAGTGGTTTGGCTCCAAGAAGAACCAAAAAATATGGGCGCTTGGAGTTATGTGGCACCTCGTTTGAAGGCACTTCTTCCTGCCGATATTCCGTTCGTGTATGTGGGTCGTGCAGAATCTGCGAGCCCCGCCGAAGGTTCTCAATCCGATCACGCCGAAGAACAACAACGCATCATACACCATGCAGTACTCCAACCAGTCGGCTCATCAGATGCCGTTGTAGCTTGATTCATTTGTAAGGGGATATCTCTATCATGAGCAATGAAATTAAAGTACCGGTGCTCGGTGAGTCGATTGTTGAAGGAACGCTCGCTCGCTGGCACAAAAAAGTAGGTGATACTGTCAACGCAGGTGATGTACTTGCAGATCTTGAGACCGACAAAGTCAACGTTGAAGTAACGGCGAGCGAACCTGGTGTTATTACCGCATTGCACAAATCTGAAGGCGATAGTGTGGCCGTCGGCGAAATTATTGCAACTGTCGGCACACAAACCGCAGCTACCACACCCGTTACGGCCCGTGCAGACGCTGAGCCACCAAAGCCCACCGCGCCCGCAGCTGCACAAACTACTCCTACACCTGCCACACCTGTAGCGCGCAATGTTGCTGCAGAGGCAGGCGTTGATTTGAATGCGGTGAGTGGGAGTGGCCCAAGTGGTCGTATCACCAAACAAGATGTAATCAATGCAACGCAACAGAAAAGCGCTCCTGCGACCCAAAGTAGCGCAACAACGACATCAGTTGATGCATCAGAACGACGTGAAGAACGTGTCAAAATGTCACGACGACGACAGACAATCGCGCAGCGTCTTGTGCAGGCGCAACAAACCGCCGCTATGCTTACGACGTTCAACGAAGTTGACTTAAGTCGTGTCATGGATATTCGCAAACGCAAAAAAGATAGCTTCAAAGAACAAAATGGCGTAGGGCTCGGATTTATGTCGTTCTTCACGAAGGCGACCACCAGTGCACTCAAGGCGTTCCCTGCAGTGAATGCAGAAATTCAGGGCGATGAAATTGTGTACAAGCACTATTACGACATCGGCGTAGCCGTCTCAACCGATGACGGATTAGTAGTGCCCGTGCTACGTGACGCAGATCAACGCTCATTTGCCGAAATTGAGAAGGGTATCGAGTCACTCGCCAAGAAAGCCCGTGAAAACAAACTGGCAATCAGCGACTTGATGGGTGGGACATTCACCATCACAAATGGCGGAGTCTTTGGATCGCTCATGTCAACGCCTATTCTCAATGCCCCACAGGTAGGTATTTTGGGGATGCACAAAATACAAGAACGACCGGTGGTCGTCAATGGACAAATCGTTGTTAGGCCAATGATGTACATTGCACTCTCGTACGATCATCGCATAATTGACGGATCAACCGCAGTGCGCTTTTTGGTACACATCAAAGACATGCTCGAAGATCCAGATAGTTTATTACTGCAATTTTAAACACAAACACAGCGGCCGACGCCTTTGGCGTCGGCCGCTGTGTAATTTAGCGGTCGCGTAACGCTGCGACACCGGGCAACACACGCCCTTCAAGTAGCTCGAGTGATGCACCACCACCGGTAGAGATGTGACTCACTTTGTCGGCAAGTCCCATCTGTTCGATTGCTGCAACCGAATCACCACCACCGATAACAGATTTTGCCTGACTATCCGCAAGTGCCTGTGCGACCGCACGTGTACCAGTTGCAAACGCTGGCATTTCAAACACACCCATCGGTCCATTCCAGATAACTGTTTTGGCACGAGCGATTTCGTGTGCGTATGCAATGCGTGTGTCAGGACCAATGTCCAAGATGCGCCAACCACTGGTTACACCGGTAATTGGCACAATCCTCGTGGTAGCATCCGGGGCAAATGTGTCAGCGACCACTGCATCAGTGGGTAGGAGGAGCTTCGTTCCGCGTTGAGCGGCCAATTCAATCATGCGCTTGGCCAATTCGATGCTACTTACCTCAACCAACGAATCTCCCATCGCATGACCTTGTGCCAACAAAAATGTATTTGCCATGCCCCCACCAATCAGGAGCGCATCAACTTTGGTCAATAGATTTTCGATGACCCCAATCTTGTCGCTAATTTTTGCACCACCGATAATGGTGATGAATGGGCGTTCCGGATGTTCTAGCGTTCCAGCCAGTGCATCCAATTCGCGCTCCATCAAAAATCCAGCGACCGCCGGTAAATATCGTGCAACACCTTCGGTCGAAGCATGCGCTCGATGTGCAGCACCAAATGCATCATTCACAAAGACATCAGCAAGTGCCGCATACTCGCGGGCAAGCGACTCATCATTTGCCTCTTCACGTGCATCAAATCGAGTGTTTTCGAGGAGAAGCACATGACCAGGAGTCAACGACATTGCGGCAACTCGTGCTTCTGCACCTGCAACGGCTGGAGTAGCCTGCACTGAAATCCCCATGAGCGATGACAAATGATCGGCGACAGGCTTGAGCCGTAAATCTTCAACAACCGTGTTTTTTGGACGGCCAAGGTGTGACATGAGGACAACTGAAGCGCCATGGTCGACCAAGTATTTAATCGTGGGAATTGCCGCACGAATGCGCGTATCATCGCCAACGACGCCTTTCTGTATAGGAACATTAAAGTCTACCCGTACGAGGGCACGTTTGCCCTGCCACGACACATCACGTATTGTTTGTTTGTTCATGTGTATTTCTCCAACTCACATCTACCGCAGGCAGTATAACTGAAATTGCCGTGGTATTATAAAAAGACGTTTGGTGCAAGCTAAAGGAGCGTACGTGACCCATCAATTCATCTTACACCATCAAGAAGAACTTAGCGATATTGGCGCAACCGTACGAATGTATCAACATCGTAGCGGCGCGCTCCTCGTCTCGGTTTCGAATGATGATGAAAATAAGTGCTTCGGAGCGACGTTTCGAACCATGCCAAGTAACTCTAATGGTGTGGCGCACATTTTAGAGCACTCAGTCCTGTGTGGTTCAAAACGCTATCCCGTCAAAAGCCCATTCAATGAACTTCTTAAGGGATCGGTAAATACGTTTTTAAATGCCATGACGTATCCCGACAAAACTGTTTATCCGGTTGCAAGTACCAATCTTAAAGATTTGTATAATCTCGTCTCAGTGTACATGGATGCAGTGTTTCACCCGTTAATCAGCGAAGACACATTACGTCAAGAGGGTTGGCGTTACGAATATGACGCAGATGGCAAGCTCATCTACAAGGGTATTGTGTACAACGAAATGAAAGGTGCATCTGCGACTGCTGATCGCATTAGCGGACGTGCGCTCTCACGTGAACTGATGCCCGATACGATGTACGCGCATGACTCTGGAGGTGATCCCCGCGCAATTCCAACTCTTAGTTATGCAGAATTCGTAGAGTTCCATCGGACGTTCTACCATCCTAGCAACGCATTGTTGTACTGGTACGGCGATGATAGTGAAGAGGAGCGGTTGCTACACCTAGAGCCTTTTTTAGCAGACTTCGAGCAAACGAATCCACCGCCTCAAATTCAAAAACAGCATCCTTGGAATCAACCAAGACGCGCACAGTACACCTATCCTGCATCTGCTGAGGAGCTGCGGTCACACGTTACCCTGGCATGGTTAGTTGACGAAGAGCTCGATGAAGTTGATCAACTTGAGCTGACAATAATTGACCATGCACTGCTCGATGACCCAACCTCACCACTACACAAACGCATGCTTGACAGTAACTTGGGCGAGCAACTGAGCGGCGGTGGGTTCGGATTTGGTAACCAAGTCTACTTCGCATTAGGGCTCAAAGGCGTTGCTCCCGAAAACGTTGAAAAGATTGCACCGCTTGTACGGCAATCGATTGCTGAAATCATCGAATCGGGCATTGAACAAGCGCAATTTGACGCTGCAATTAACACCATCGAGTTTTCGATCCGCGAAAACAACACCGGTGGGTTTCCGCGCGGTTTGGCCTTGATGCTCTCGCTCACCACGGCATGGTTGCACGGCAAAAACATCCTGAACGGATTGCGCTATAACGATTTGTTACGTCAAGTTAAAGAGCGATTTCATGACGATAAACGAGCTCGTACACTCCTCCAACGCATGTTGTTGCAGAATCCACACCAGCTCGAACTAGTCGTTATACCCGATGCCACAATGAACGAAACCCTCGATGCCAAGGAGGCCAGTGAACTCGCCGCCGTTGATGCATCGTTGACGGATGCACAACGCACAGCAATTATCACTGCAGCTGAACGCCTCCAACAGTTCCAAGAACAGCCAGACAGCCCCGAAGCACTAGCTCGCGTTCCACGGCTAAATCGAAGCGACATTGAATCCGACGTGAAACGCACACCACTTGAGCATGGTCAAATAGATGGTGTACCGCTGACCATGGCACCTTTGTTCACCAGTGGCATCGTATATGTTGATTTTGGGTTTGACATTACAAAAATTCCACACGACTTAATCCAATACATACCACTCTACAACAGCGCGTTAATTGATGTTGGTGCAGGTGCATATGACAGTCTCAAGCTCGCCCAAACGATTGGCACATATACTGGTGGCATCGGGGTGAGTAGTAGTTCGGGTATTCATCGTACATCGCGAAACATCTATGGCAACATGTTTATTCGCGGCAAAGCGCTCCCTGAACATGTGCATATATTACTTAT
>VGPG01000174.1 GCA_016875555.1 Chloroflexota bacterium
TATAATCATACCATAGGCGTCAACACTGCGGAAAGTGCCTCTTGTGAATGCAATTGACTTAGAAGTATTTCGGCATCGGTGCAATGCCATCGCCGAAGAAATGGGAGCGGCCCTCGAACGAAGCGCATTTTCTGCCAACATCCAAGAACGTCGTGACTATTCGTGTGCACTATTTGATTGCCACGGTGAGATGCTCGCTCAGGCAGCACACATCCCCGTACACCTCGGCGCAATGCCGCGCTCCGTTGACGCTGCGATTCGTGAGTGTGGCCCCCTTGATCCCGGTGATGTAGTGCTGCTCAACGATCCGTTCTGTGGGGGGACACATTTACCAGACTTCACGAGTGTTGCACCAGTCTATGTCGACCATCAGTTGGTTGCATATAGCGCCACACGTGCCCATCACGCTGATGTCGGTGGTATGACACCCGGGTCGATGCCGCTCAGTCAGTCAATATACCAAGAGGGCATCATCATTCCGCCGATTCGGTTGGTGACTCGTGGTAATCGGAATCAAGAAGTTTTCGATTTAATTGTGCGCAACTCACGCACATCTGAAGAACGTACTGGCGACCTTGCAGCACAACTCGCATGTCATGTCATTGCACAACAACGGATCGATGAACTTCTTCACAGTATGTCCATCGATCAGTTTGTTCAATCGTCATCTTCACTCATAGCGTATGGTGAACGCCGAATGAGACAAGTCATCGAGGCTATTCCCGATGGGATCTATCATGCGCAGGACATCCTTGATGGTGACGGGATAACATCAGACCCGTTGCACATTCACGTTACGCTCACTGTGACGGGGAGTGAGATTCTGGTCGACTTTGATGGGAGCGCAGATCAATGCCGTGGTCCGCTCAATGCTCCAAGGGCGGTGACCGAATCTGCAGTACTTTATGCACTTCGTATACTCGAGGGAGACGACCTACCATCAACCGCTGGGCTGTATCGTCCAATAACATGGAACATTCCATATCGTTCGATTCTCAATCCTGCTCCTCCAGCTGCAGTAGCCGGAGGAAATGTGGAAACATCACAACGTGTAGTTGACGTAATATTTCGCGCACTTGCGCTCGCCCTGCCCAAACTTCTTCCCGCACAATCAGCAGGAACGATGAACAACTGGACAATGGGAGGAACACGCCATGATGGATCACCGTTCGCCTACTATGAAACCCTTGGTGGCGGTATGGGTGCGCGGCCTACGGCGGATGGGCTTGATGCGGTGCAAACACACATGACAAATACGCGCAACACGCCAGTAGAAGCTTTTGAGCGTCTGTACCCTGTGCTCGTTGAATCATTGGCGATTCGTCACCATAGTGGTGGGCAAGGGAGCACGCGAGGTGGAGATGGGATTCGCAAAGAAGTTCGTTTACTTCAGCCAGTCACACTGACGGTATTGACGGAACGTCGTGTGAACGCACCTCAAGGAAGTCAAGGTGGACGAAATGGCGCATGTGGGGTAAATACCTTGGTCATTGATGGTGCTGAGATTCAAATGCCTGGAAAAGGAAGTATTGAACTCCCTGCAGGCGCAATTTTTCGTATAGAAACGCCTGGTGGAGGAGGATTCGGTCATGAATAAACTTTGGAATACGTATATCTGGAATCATCCTGAGCGCGTCAGTCGAATCGTCATGCTCGTGTACTGTATGGTCTTCCCCGGAACGCTCATCACGATATTTCTTGATGCAATCCCCGATAATGCACGGTGGTTTGGTGGATTGCTCATGACAATACAAGGTATCTCGATTATCGCATGGTTGATTCATTACCATGGTATACGTGCGTTGGTGCCGATCCTCGTTGTGTTATTGGGATCCGGCACCATTGAATATATCGGTGCGACAACGGGATTCCCTTTCGGGTCATACGCATACACGACCGTGCTGGCACCTCGAATTTTGGACACTGTGCCAGTTACCATCTTGTTTGCATGGATGATGGTGATTGCTGGTGCATGGTACACCGGTCAAATTCTTTTTCATTCGTCTAGTCGAGTTGTACGTGCCGTATTCACTGGACTATTTGTCATGATTATCGATATACAAATAGAACCCGTTGCAACACACATCAATCAGTACTGGGAATGGTATGATTCAGGGCCCTATTACGGCGTTCCTACCGTGAACTTCGCAGGATGGTGGGCCGTTGGCTTCTTTCTTGGGTATCTGTGTGATCCCTACTTTGCGCGGGTCACAGCACCATATGCACATATCATTCCTTTGATCGCAGTTGTAGGATCATACATCATATTTGCTGCGATGACATTCATGCACGGCTACTACATTGCTACCGTTGTTGCACTCGGTATGGTAGCCCTGACATGGTTCGGTCTATTACGCATGCGTGTGCATCATGTGCAAGGGTCGTGATTCATACGTCTCAGTATCTGACAACCACGTTAACATCGAATATAGGTTTTGGGTTGCCGGTTCACTGTGATTCCAGTATGCAGCCACGTTACTCGCAGTGATGCACACATGCCCGTTCTGGCTACCTGTGTGCATCAATTCCTGATGGCGCCCGTTTTCACTGATTTCTGCTGACAAATAGAGTGGGAATCGATTAAATAAGCGATGGGCAGGATCGGTTGTGACTGGTACATCAATGACACCATGAAATGACGCAATGGAGGCGTCTTGTTCTGGCCAAACAGTGCCAATTTGGCTTAGTTGCGCACCTGGGAGTCGTATCGAAGTGTGCGTGAAGTTGTACTTCTGACATGTCTGAAAAAATGATAGCGTGCCTGAGTGCAGACCTGTGCGTAACAGTGTAGGACGAAACCCCATAAAGTCGGTGAACAACGATCGTGCTTGGCTGAGTGTGGCTTCTTGCTGGTCAACATCAAGTGCACCGATGTGTTTTTTTGCTGCGAGCAACGGTGATTGTGGTGGAGATACTAACAGACCGATTTGACATCCCCGGTCGATGAACTCTTCAAACATTGGTGTGTGAGCTCTTGCAGCTTCTGGTGTTGCAAAAATTGTGACAGGAATTCCTGCTGCGACTACAATGTTCACAAATGCATCGGTGGATCGTCCTGCACTCTCCCAATCTGTTGGCGTCTCTTTTCCTTGGCCAACCGTGAGTGCATTGAAGGTGATACAAACAGGGGTGCGCATGAAAACCTCGACAAATTCTTTATCAGCTGACGTCGTTATTCTTGGCGGTGGTCTCGGTGGTGTGGCGGCTGCGCTCCGACTATGTGCGCAATCATACACGGTCGTGATAGTGGAGCCCACACGTTGGCTAGGCGGGCAGGCAACGAGCCAGGGTGTAAGTGCGCTTGATGAACATCGTTACATCGAGACTTTCGGTGGCTCGCCAGACTACCTCAATTGGCGACGTATGATTCGCCAACGTATGGCTACATTGTACGGCATTACGCCACCCGAGTTGGCAACATTTAATCCGGGCAACGCGTGGGTAAGTAACCTGTGTTTCTTCCCGCATGTGGCCAACCAGTGTATTACCGAGATGTTGTTACCTTACATCGATAGCGGAATGTGTCGTGTGCTGACAAACGCACAGCTCATCTCGGTACAACGTGAAAAATCATCGATTAATGAAGTCACCATTCGACAGTACGGCAGTACTTGTACAGTTTGTGGTGCATTCTATATCGACGCAACTGAATTAGGCGATGTGCTGTATCATGCCAACTTGACATATTCAATTGGTTTTGAGTCATCAGATGCCACCGGTGAAGAACTTGCGCCACAAACGGCACGTCCCAATGAAGTCCAAGGATTTACCTATTGCTTTGCGGTTTCGTTTAATCCAGGAGAATCTCATCGGATCGCGAAACCTGAAGGATATGACCAACTACGCGATCAGCAACCTTTTACGTTGACGCTCACCAGTGATGCGGGCGACGCCCGACCGTTCTCAGTTTTTATTGACGGCCCCACTGGATTGCCACCTTTCTGGACATATCGAAGGTTGTGGGATGGTAATCAAACCAATCCACCGACCCGTGATATCGCGATGATTAACTGGAATAGTAACGACTATCACCACGGAAGCATCATAGATGTGTCAGATGATGTTGTGAGCTCCCGGTTGGATGAGGCAAAGCGTTTGTCACTTGCATTTCTCTTCTGGATGCAAACCGAGATGCCGCGCGATGATGGTGGGTTTGGATATCCCGAACTCAAACTTGAATGTGACATCATGGGAAGCGACGACGGTTTATCGATGTTTCCTTACATACGTGAATCTCGACGCACAATTGGAATGAAGCGTATCGTTGCTCATGACTTACTTGTCACGCATCAACCATATGCTCGTGCGAAACGATACGATGATAGCGTGGGCATTGGTTGGTACTTCATGGACCTCCACCCAGCTCCGGGCAACCCCAAAAGCATGTTTGCACCAACCAGGCCATTCCAAATCCCACTTGGTGCGCTCCTCCCTCCTGATTGTAGCAATCTTGTGATGGGCAACAAAAACATTGCCACAACGCATTTGAGTAATGGTTCGTACCGCCTTCATCCAGTAGAATGGAATATTGGTGCGGTAGCTGGCGAATTGTGCGCATATGCCATGGCTAATACGCTAAATCTCCATCATATATGGCATCAGGATGCGAAATTAAGGGTATTCCAAAAGCACTTGCTACGCCACAATCATCCAATTGCATGGTGCGTGGATGTACCGTTTGGCCATCCATGTAGTGCGGTTACCCAGTACCTCATCACACGCGGTATTCTCCAGGGCTCACCTTGGCGTGCATATCAGTTAGAAGTATGCTGTGATCAACCGCTCGCAGATGCAGAATGGTACCAGCTACAACGAATTTTATTGGAAGAAGAAGTAGAACTGCGTGATATGGTGCGAGAATCATCGTGGAACGATGTATGCTGTCAATTACACGCGAGTCTGTTTGGCTTGGATATGTAGGAGTTTGAATACAACATTAGGGATGTAATGTTGTATTGAAGTAAATCTTCGCCATAATTGAGGGTATATCACATGTTGCAACACACAACGCACGCAAATGTATATTTCATACCACGTATACGCATTATGCGCCTTATCCAAATGGCAGTATTCATTGCCGTAATCATTTGTATGTCAAGTTGTCGAGCTCAAGTACATGAACATCCACAAGGTGAGTTACAAGGTTGTGGTCCCACACTACGCCTGGACATCGTGTCCACCGAAGCAGCACGGCAGCGAGGGCTGATGGGTATCGATCAATTACCACCCAACTACGGCATGTTGTTTGTGTTTGCTGATACGATACAACCTGCTTTTTGGATGAAAGACACGCGTATTCCACTCGAGGTTGTTTTTATGTCGAATTTGGGGGAAATAAAAGCAATAACCCCTATGCAACCTTACACAGAGACAATACACGAGGCACCAGAACCGTTGCCCTACGCACTAGAAGTCCCCCTGGCGTGGATGGCCAACCACGATGTGAATGTTGGTGATACTTGTACCTTAGTGTTACCAGAAATGCTAATCATTGAATGAATTGACGGCGATAAAGGCCATACACGGCAAGTTGGGTACCCACAATACGCGGCACCGGTGGTATTTGAACGAATCCCGCACGGCGCACAACTGCTATTGATGCACGATTACGCGGATCTATGACCGCATAGACCAACGTGACTTCAGTCACAGCAAAGCAGATTTGAAGCAACGGTGTGAGCATTTCTGAGGCATAGCCTTGTTGCCAGAACTCTTTCCAGACGTCGTACCCTATTTCAACACTCCCTTCATTGCGATTAAGAAAATGATACCCACACGTGCCAATAAACTCACCTGACGTCGCATGACAAACTCCATAGCGACGATATCCTGCGCTTTCTGCGTGCGTTGTATAGTGCGTAATGATGTCTTGCGCCTCTGCGAGCGTGCATGGCGGCTCATCATAGTACACACACATATCAGGGTCAGAGAACTGACGGTAAATCGCAGCGATATCGGTATGCATGGATAATGTACGCCAAAAAGTGCGGGAAGTCGTGATAACTTTATCAGACATGGTATTTCCTCGTACAATGAATAAAGAACAAATGGCATACATGAAAGTAACACGATGCAACATCATACACCCAATAGACTCATCCATGCGAAAAGCCCGTATTTGCTGCAACATGCGTATAACCCAGTTGAATGGTGTGAATGGGGCACAGATGCCATCACAACCGCACGCGAATCAAATCGACCAATTCTGCTC
>VGPG01000175.1 GCA_016875555.1 Chloroflexota bacterium
ACCATATATTTCTACATGACCAGCATGATACGTCTGCAACCCAACAAGTGTCTTGAGTAAGGTGCTTTTGCCCGCACCATTATGCCCAATTAACGCAACGCGACTACTCGCTGGAATTGTTATATCAATTCCAGCGAGTGCATCACCTTGACGTACATCATATCGTACGTGTAATCCTTGGATGTGAACTGCAGGCGCACCCGGCACAGAAGCCACGTGTGTGCGCCCACTATAGTTGATCATTGGCCAGATGCGTCCCCTAATTCCTCATAAATTGTTTGGCTATTATACCGCATCATGTCAACGTATGTCGCCCCTTTGCTCCCCGGTGATCCGAGTGCGTCCGTGTATAGCGGTGGTGCAATACGCACACCAGCTTCGGTTGCAATTGTTTGTACTAGGTCATCGTTGCCGAAGGCCTCGATGAATATTGCTTGCGCTCCGCTCTCCTTGATTGTTGCAACTAACGTGACAATGTCGTTTGCACCTGGATCGCCTGATTCTGTGCTTACCGATCCAAGTACCGTGCCAACTATGCGGAGTCCGTAGCGTTGTGCAAAATACGACATGGTATCGTGATTTGTGACGAGCACACGTTGTGCTTCGGGAATACTTGCCATCTGTGCCGCGATTTCGCTATCAAGTGCCGTGAGAATCGCAATATACGCATCCGCATTCGCTGTCAGTGTGGTCGCGTGTTCAGGCATGACCGTTGCTAACTCTGCGTTGATGTGCTCGACCATTTTGATGACGTTTTGGACATCTTGCCACACATGTGGATCATATTCACCATGTGCATGCTCGGTATGCTCATCCGCATGAGCGTCGGCAGATTCACCTTTGTGCTCATCCGCGTGTGTGTCGGCAGATTCACCTTTGTGCTCATCCGCGTGTGTGTCGGCAGATTCACCTTTGTGCTCATCCGCATGAGCGTCGGCAGATTCACCTTTGTGCTCATCCGCGTGTGCGTCACCAATATTTTGGGTTGGTATAGCCGTCACATCCGCACTTGCTACAATGTATGGTGCAGTGCTGCCCGATGTTGCGTACAGTTCTTCAAACCATGGTTCAAATTCTAGCCCGAATGCAACCAATGCTGACGCCTTGGCAACCGTGACGCCATCCGCAGGTGATGGCTCGTACACATGCGCATCACTATCTGCACCAACCAAACTTACCACGGTGCCAGTATTGCCGACGATTTGGGTGGTGATGTCAGCCAAAATGCTTGTTGATGTCACGATTGTGTATGTTGATGTTGTCGCTTGTTCTGGCTGTGTAGCAGGTGTAGCGCTAGCACCGCAGCTAGCCAGTACGACTGCCAGAAGTGTGAGTATCCCAATGACGCGATACATGATAACTCCTAATTGAAAGTGACTACCATCTAAAATGATAGTTACTTTCAATTAAAAAGTCAAATAGATTGCACCAAATACAACAAGTTGAAGATTATTGGATTGCGCGCACAAACAAAATATCTGGTTTACCCATTCCGTTTGCATTTGGGAGTACACCGCACAAATGAAACTGCATTTTCAAATAAAAACCTGCGGCATGATGTTCTGATGACGTAAACGTCGTAAGGTGAGCGAGCGGATTTGGCAGCAGATTGACGGCGCCGAGTGAAGTAAATCCCCCTTCGTCATCTGACCAGGCAAACAGAGAGGTTGCACCACGTTGGGCAAGTTCATGGCAAAGCGCTTCGATCAGTGCGCGTCCAACCCCTTGCCGTTGCATGTGTGGCGCAACGACGAGGGGATGCAATTCCCAGCCCATCTGTTGATATTGCGGCGTTGCGCTTATCCACCCACAAATGTAATCATTACACAACGCAACTAGACTAATTTGTGTCTCAGTACTAAACATCAACACTTCTTCTCTTGCAGCATCACGATCTGGCCATGCAGATGAGATATCTGCAAATCCATCAACAAGTAGTTGTGCGACGTGTGTCACTTCGTCGTGTTGAAGTACGATAGGGCGTATATTCATCGTGCGTACATTTCGCGTAAACGGTGACTGATTTCAGGGGTGTGTCGCAACAGCCAACCACCATCGGCAGCACGTGCACCGAGCAGCGCAAAACTGAGCATACATTCGGGATCATGCCACGCCAACATGCCAGAAGCTCCACTGTGACCAAAAGACTGCGGTGAAAACGCAGGAGATACCCAATGTGGATTTTTGTGACCGCGTAATTCAGGGCCGAGTCCCCAGGGCGATTGAGGCCACATTAACGGTTTCATGAATCCACCGGGGAGTGCATTGGTGTGATCCAACGTTGCCTCGTGGCGTTGAGCAGGGCTCAAAAAGTCGCTTTGGTCACTAAACGCCTGGACTAACTGTAATGCGCCGAAAGCATCAGTAAATACTCCACCCCAGGGCAGTGCCAAACTGCGCCAAAACGGTGAGTTGTACGTTTCGAGGTCGGTGCCAGCGTGTTTACCGCGTACATCGCCGATAATGGTTGTCTGTTGTGCGTCAGGAGTACCTAGCCATGCACGGATTCCAAGCGGTTGAAACACATATTCATGGAGTGCGTCTGCGCATGAACGGTGAGTCACGCGCTCTATGAGAACGCCGAGGATACCATATCCCAGGTTGCTATACTGTACACGCACATCGTTAGCAACATCAGGCGGCGTCGCTAGACACTCTTGAGCAAGTGCCGGCCATGTGAGCCCATGTCCATATCGCCCCTCTTTGTTTGGGAGGTCAAATCCATACCCACTCGTATGTGCTAAGAGCGCCCGAATGGTGCGATTCGCAGCTTCAGGATGGATGTCCGGTAAATGCATATTGAGTTGATCGTGCAGTGCAATGTTGCCAAGTGCGATGAGACGATGTACCAGCAACGCTAGCGCAAGTTTGGTGATCGATGCAACAGGAAAGATGCTTTGTTCATGGAGTGGATGCCCGGCGCCGTCGACCCCCCATGCGTTCACTTCTACTGGGGCATAACCGTACTGGCTTGCAAGTACCAAGCCGGGTAATGTACCACGTTGCTGGGCGTTGTGGATGTATTCTGCGACCTCGTTCATAGATAATCCATGATTCCGTTGATGCGGTATGATGATTGCATCATACCAATTTTTTGAAATGGAGGCCGTATGCGTCGCCGAACTGCGCTCACAACCATGGCCATGATGCCGTTAATCGCATGTACTACGCAACCAAGTGTCGGTCCAACGCCTGGTCCACAACCCGGGTTGTTTGTTGATGCAACATACAACTATGGATCCATTTCACCGTTTGTCCGTGCCAGTAACACTGGGCCATGGCAAACGCTTGCTCTTGAACATCGCGACTTGAGCAAGCAAATTCGGCTGGGTATGGTGCGTTGGCCAGGCGGTAACTGGGGTGACGAAAACAGCGTTACGGAGTGGATGGTTGATGAGTATATCGCATTGTGCCGTGCTATTGGCGCAGAACCAAATATCCATGTGCGTTTGTTTGGTGGTTCAACCACCGAAGCTGCACAGCTTGTGCGATATACAAACATTACGAAGCAGTATGGTGTGAAGTATTGGGCCATCGGAAATGAACCTGATTTGTTTGTGAAAAAGCGAGGAGCTCTTTCATACACGGTTGCTGACTACGTCGACGATTTTGTGGCATATCGTTCTGCAATGAAAGCCGTAGATCCCAGTATCATCGTCATGGGTCCTGAGATAAGTCAATTTGATGCTAATGAACAGTATCCAGTCGATGCATCGGGTGAACCGTGGTTACGAGGGTTCATCAAACGAGTACCGGATATTGAAATGATTTCGTGGCACCGCTATCCGTTTGGCCTCGAACCCGTTACGCGTGACCAATTGCGTCGTGATCCGGTTGCTTGGATTGAAAGTGTGAACAAAACACGAGAACTTTTGCGGGAGTATGTTGGTCGAGATGTGCCGATCGCAATCACTGAGGCTAACTCTGATTGGAGTGGACGTGTTGACCGTGAGACGGGTACCAATTCATTTGCGAATGCGCTCTGGTGGAGTGATGTGATGGGCAGACTTATCAGTGCGCG
The DNA here is from genome assembly GCA_016875555.1 of Chloroflexota bacterium. GTDB lineage: Bacteria > Chloroflexota > Chloroflexia > Chloroflexales > Roseiflexaceae > UBA965. The sequence goes on from VGPG01000175.1 coordinate 4,022, forward strand.
TTGTGAAATAATTGCGCAGTTTTGTCTTGGTGCCATCCCTGCACAGGGAATTGGCATGTTTGGACCTGTATCGTATAACTCAGGTTCTTTACCTATTTATCACTGCTATCAACTCTTGGCTCGACTCGAAGGTGACCTAATCCATTCGAGTTGCGAAGATAGTGGACTATCATTTGTGGCTACCAAATCATCGAAAGGTCGTATTGTGTGTCATCTGGTCAATCAGCGTGATGCCCCTTTATCACTGCCTCTGACTCTTCAGGGGAGTACGGCCACTACTGCTGAAGCATGGAGTTATTCGGAGGGGTCTGCGGTGTCACAAGTTGCTTCACTTGATCTTCGCCAGTCCATCACCTGCCCGGCTCGAACTGCGATGACCATCGAATTCGGTTAAGGTTGACTAAACTCTCGATCAAAATGGTCGATGAGTTCATTCATGTTTACTACGTGCATACCAAATGCTCTCGATAAATTGAGTGTCAGTGATTCGTGCGCATCAGGGAGTACCATCACAGATTGTGTGATTGACAGTTTCAGAATTTGTGCAAATCTACTGTACTTGCTGATATGTTCTTGGTATGCGCCAGTTTTGCATTCTACCCAGTACAGTCGCTGGTTGACGAACGCCAATAAATCGAGTTCGAAGTTGTCTCCATTTGGCAACATAATTTGTGGGTTTGTCATAATTTCTGCGCAGTCAGCACGTGTTTCGTTTGCAATATTCTCTAACATTTGTTTAACATAACGCTCTAACCAATCTCCTGAAAAGAAGTTTTGAATATCAGGATGTGTATTGGGGCGCGCACTGAGTAGGCATTTTGGCGCTTTTTGGTAATGAAACTGTGTCAAAAACGCGAGTTCGTGTAGTTTGCGTGCGACGAGAGTGATGTCCGCGATACCTTGTTGCGATTGTTGCGACAAATTAAACGTAAATGTATGCCCGAGTTGCATAGTCCGCTTAATGTGATCCAGAAGCGGTGCAACGGTGTAGTACTTGGATCCAATGAGTCGTGCAATTTCGTCGTGTACCGGATCGATTTGTTTGACGGTTGGTAGTGATTTTATGCTAATCCCACGCGATTCAAGGAGCGATTGAATGATGCGTGACGTCGGCGCATCACCGTTTGTAGCATTTGAAGCATGCGGCATCACTTCCGGTGTGGTGATACGTGTCGTCGAGCCATTCGACATTGGCGTGCTCAAATGGTGTACCTGTATTTGCAACGCATCAAGTTTTTGAACGATTCGTTGCTGATCGTCAATAAGTTTGCGTAACAATTCATTTGTCTGATTGCGCCTGAACAGTCGCTGCCAAATAGATAATTTCATTTGTGCATGCCAATGTACGAATACATATTTACGTTAACATGACAATGATTGAGTGTCAATTACAGGTATTCGGTCAGTTCAGTGCAAATGAACCCAGGCGTAAGCGCCGTATGACGATGTAGAGTAACAAACCAAACGGGCCAATCATAAATGTTGCCACTAAACAGAGAACTTGTATATGTCTCGGAAACTTTTTCGTTGTGCTGTCAATAAATATCCACCGACCTACGAACAAGTCAAATGCCAAAAAGTGAATCCATGCAGTGATCGTACCTTCTGCACTACTCAATAAGTTCTGCAAGACGGCAAGTTGTGGATTTGCGAGTTCAGGCAAAAGTGTCAAAAAATCAGGCAGTACGAGCACACTGTACAGGAGTGCTATCGGGATGAACATCACCGATGAATGTACAAGTTTGATCGTGTTTTGATTGTAGGGAAAAACGATCATCAACGCCCAGAACGGGATGACAAGAAAATTACTCAATTGAAAAAACAATTCCATCATGCCCTCAATTCACACCGCAAAATGAAGGCCCGCCAAACATTGATAAAACACAATGTGGCGGGCCAAATTGTTATGGGGTAGCAGTTGCTAACGCTGGCGTAAGTGTCACAATAACGAGTGATGTAGCGGTGGGTGGTGCCGATGTCGCCGTGGCTACAATTGCTGTGGCAGTAGCGGCAGCCGTGGCGGTATTTGCGGCAACCGCACTTGTTGCAGTTGCTTCGACTGTTGCTGCTGCAGTCGTCGTTGTCTCTATGGTGGCGGTGGCTACTGCAGTTGTATCTGTTGTGGCGGATACCGTTGCATCAGTAGTACTGGTTACCGTTTGTACGGCTAGTGCG
>VGPG01000176.1 GCA_016875555.1 Chloroflexota bacterium
GTGCAAATCTCCAAATCGCGAAAGCTCTCGCCACCCTTCATTCGGTTCGATCGGCGTGGATGCAATGCGATAAGCTGCTTCAAGATTGACCGCATTTTTATACTGAAACGGATAAAACAAATTCCAAACATTTTTATGCGTAGAGTCAAGAATATACAAGTACTGATAATTACTCTCAGACATGACATATCCTAGCGGATAATCATCGAGATACTCCATGGCCGCGGCCACATTTGTATCTCTTTCATCAAACGCAACAAATGATTGGGCGTAATCGCGTACTTTCAATGCTTGCCAGCCGAGGATGAGGCATAAGACAATCTGCATCGACACCACGTTTACCGTACGACGCATCGGCGTGTTGCCACGTATCTGACCAAGATGTGCCAGCACAATACGCAGGCCATACCCACTCAAAAATATCGCGGCAATTGCTATAACACACCCCACAATGATGACATTTCGCAGATAGGCAACAAACTCACTCAGAAGCGTAACATCAAGCCATAGGAGCGCGCGTTGTAGGCCCCCAGAAACTAACAATGCGCTGATTGTGATCAACCCAACCCACAACAAAACGCTCTGCGATTCGTGCTTTGGACTGTCTTGATGCGCTGGAGCGGTTACAGGTGGCGTGACGTCACCACGCAAAAAACGCGCATACACGGCAATCGTCGCAAGGATGACTGTGACGTGACCAACATAGTTACTGTACAAATAGACGAATGGCTGCTTCGTCAAAAGCGACGATTCAAAAAACTCACGTTGGTCAACGACCAGATTCATCACGAAGTATTCGAACGGTTGCACGGTATCGAGATCCAAATTACCGTGTTTGTACATTAGATGACCGTTCAAAAGATACGACACAAAAAACGGCAACATCAGCAGCACTGTAACGGCGCCAACCACTGCTACCGTGCGCACGATTTGAGACGTTGGCATGCGTCGTTTGGCAAACACGAAAATGGGTATCAACGACAACAGAAACATCAGTTGCATGTACCCTTGACCTGACAATCCCAGACTTGCGGTACCAAGTGCTACCAACAACATGGTTGTGCGACCTGGCGCATACGCCCAGCGCAACCACAAGACAGTACACAGCGTATACGACGCGATCGACAATGGCAATGCGATGGTGTCAACGTTGAGACGTGCCATGATGTGCGTACCCCACACATAAGCGCCATCAACCACAGTGTAGGAATGACTTCATACGCGTACATGCGTGCATACAGCACTGCGGATAGACCCATGAGTGCGATAGCAAAGGCTACTGTGGCATTTGCTGCGGTAATTGGTCAGTTAGGAGTACCGCAAGGATGACAAATGGATGCTGTGCAGCGGAATAGACATCACCAAATATCGGTGCACCACCACTGTTATTCTCCCATAATGCACAGACACCACAGGTTTTGAAATGTTCCCATGCAAATAAGGGAGCAATGTGGATGCCAAACTCCTGGCCAGATTGAATGACCTGGGAGGACAAAAACGCAGATCAAGCGGAATACCAGAATAAGACGAACAGCGATGCAAGCAGTACATTACTACCAACACGCATATGAAACAACGACACAAATCGTTGCATATTCCATGCCTCCACCACTTCACCGGCAGACACCACCATTTACACGATTGTCATGAAGCGTAAACACCGGCTTACACGTAAATTGTATACACAAAAGTGATTTACGGGCGATTATACACCAGTTCGGGTGAAGAAAAGTAAATAATCACGTCAACGTCAAACGTAACCTCAGAAATAAACAACACCGGCATTGAAGGCATGTAAGTCAATCACGTGGACCATGCGCTCGTGCATGACTACGGAGTGCGGAGTACATTGATGGCGATTGTTATTTCTTCTTGTGACACGACACCATCCCACCGGCGAACTACGCTCCCTTCTGCGTCAATAAGCAGGAGTACGGGATGGACACGCACTGCATACGCATGTGCGACACGTTGATCCTGTGGATCGGCGTAATCAAGACGATACACGGTCAACGCATCTGCATAGGTTGTTTCGATCCCATTCACGATGGGGTTCATCGCTGCTCAGGGCGCTCAGTTATCTGTGTAGACAAACACCAAACCCGGGCCGTTCAGCAGTTCAACGGGCGATGTACACCGTGTGGCGAGGAGTGCCAACACACTCATTCGTAAAAACACGCGACGTTGCATGTATGTCCTCACTTACAAAAAACCAGGGAAGCGTTTCCGCTCCCCTGGTGATAACACGTCAGCACTAGGACTGGTGGATGGCACGCCAAACGCGCTCAGCACGCAGCGGCAACTCGGTGACGCGCGCCCCGACGGCCGCACGCACTGCATTGGCGACAGCGGCCGCACCGGCGGTGATTGGAGGCTCACCAATACCACGCGCACCGAATGGGCCGTGTGGTGCTGGGTTGTTGACCATCACCACGTCGATATCGGGTAATGCACCGAAATCAGGAATGCCGTAGTCCATGAAGCTGGCCGTCAGCAGCTGACCATACTCGTCGTAGATCATCGCCTCGTGCAAGGCCCAACCGAGGCCTTGAGCGACGCCACCATGAATCTGGCCTTCGACCAATGTTGGGTTCAAGGCGAAACCAACGTCTTGCACCGCAAGGTACTTGAGCGGCGTCACGTGCCCGGTATCAGAGTCAACGTGCACCTTGACCAAGTGCGCCACAAAGCCGGGGGCGTTCTCTGAGACAGCTGATGCACCCTCGCCGACAATTGGACCATTACCACCGGCCTTGTTCTCGGCCAGCTCAGCAATTGCACCAATCTCCATGGCCTTGTCGGGGAAACCCTTGACGCTCACGACGCCGTCCTTGAGCACCAAGTCATTGGGGCTGGCCTCGAAGTGGTCTGCCGCAGTTTCAAACAACTTCTGTTTGACTGAGCGAGCGGCCGCGGCCACAGCGCCCGAGACGCTATAGGTGGTCTGGCTACCACCACTCGGGCCCGCACGCGGACCGGTGCGCGTATCGCCTTGGATGAGCTGAATACGATCGGGGTGGATGTCGAGGACCTCGGCGGCGACCAACACGAGTGAACTGTTGACGCCCGAGATATCGACTGAGCCAACGTGGATGCGCACGGCGCCGTCGCTGTCGATGCGACAAATCGAGGCAGCCGGTGACATACCACATGGCCAACCGCCGATGGCCAAGCCCCAACCCGTGTTGGGCTCGGTTGGCTTCTGTGTCCAGTACTCGTGGTTTTTGATGACTTCGAGACACTGCTTAGCGCCGACGCTGGGCCACTTGTCGCCGTTGCCCATCAACCCGCCATCTACGACGACGTTTTGCAGGCGGAACTCGAGTGGATCGCGGCCGAGTGCCCGGGCCACCTCGTCGATGGTCGACTCAACGGCAAACGTTGCAGACGGCGAACCAGGGGCGCGATAGGCGCCACCTTGGGGCTTGTGCGTCAACACCTCGCGGGCGTGGATGCGCACATTATCACAATTGTAGTAGCCACCGAGCAAGATACCGACAATCCCGCCCAAGGTGAATGGGAAGACGCCGTTGTCGAGGGTTGCCACTGCATCAATCGCCGTAATCGTGCCATCATTCTTGGCAGCAATTGTCATGTCAATGATCATGGCCGGCGATGGCGTAGTGGTCAAAAAGTCTTCGCTCCGCGTCAAGACAACCTTGACAGGGCGCTTGACAGCCATGGCTACTGCAGCCGCCATCGGGTCGAGAATGCCGTACTTGGCGCCGAAACCGCCACCGACGACCATTGGCACCACACGGACTTTGGACTTGGGCAACGACAGCAAGCGGGCGACTTCGTCGCGCACGCCGAACTGCCCTTGGGTGCTGGTATAGACGGTCACTTCGTTGCGCACCGGTGATGGCTCTGCCACGACCGCATGCGGCTCGAGATAGGCTTGGTGGACGATAGGCGTGGTATAGCGACGAGTAATGACCACATCTGCACTGGCAATCGCCTTGTCGACATCGCCACGTGAGAACTTGGTCTCTTCGTGCAGGTTCGATGGCTCACGATGACCCTCGTCAGCACCTTTGTCGACGGCTGCATGGGCAGCAGTCAAATCCATGCCTTCTTTGGGCAAACCGTTTGGCCAAATAACCGGTGATGACGGCTCGATGGCGCGCTCCATGTCGGAGACGACCTCAAGTGGCTCGTAATCGACCACGACCGCATCGGCGCCGTCTTTGGCGGCAGCCTCGGTCTCGGCCACGACAACGACCACAGGATGACCGCGGAAGAGCACGGTATCGTGCGCCAAAATCGCACTCGAGCGAGAGTTGACTGGGCGATCTTTGCTGGGCAAGTCAGCGGCCGTCAAGACTGCTACGACGCCGGGGATGGCAAGTGCGGCTGTTTTGTCGACGCCGTTAATCTTGGCATGTGCATATGGACTGAGGACTGGCCGAGCATGCAACATGCCGGGCAAGTTGAGGTCACCCGTGTATTGGGCTGAACCGGTAAGCTTCTCCGGTCCATCGATGATTTTGTGACGTTTACCAAGGACCTTGAATTCGGTTGTGACTGACATGGGACTCCTCTGTGAACTAGACCACCGCGGGGGCTTCGTTGCCGGCTTCGGTAATCGCACGACGAACATTTACAAATACGAGCAACAATAAGCCAATGATGAAGAAGGCCGCAATCATCAAGAGCGCCACACGGTACGAACCGGTGAATTGGTATGCCAAACCGAATACCAGTGGTCCAATCCAACTCGTACCACGCTCACTGACTTCGTAGAGACTATAATACTCGGCTTCTTTGCCTTGGGGGATCATCTGTGCAAAGAGTGAACGACTCAGCGCTTGTGTGCCGCCGAGCACCACGGCAATGCCGCCCCCTAATGCTAAGAATTGTACTACACTTCCTTTGGCGATGAAGAATGTCACCACCGTCAACCCAGTCCAAATCACCAGGCTAATCATGATGGCTTGGCGGGCACCGATGCGCCCAGCTAATGTGCCAAAGCTCATGGCACCGATCCAAGCGACAAACTGCACCAGCAAAATGGTGATGATGAGCGTCGTGCTCTCCATGCCCAACTCTTCGGTGCCGAAGGTCGATGACATGGCGATAACGGTTTGGACGCCGTCGTTATAGATGAGGTATGCTGCCAAAAAGAGCAACGTTTGTGGGTAGTACTTGGCGTTGCGAATCGTTTCCATCAACTGCGAAAAGCCGGCATTAAAGACGGTTTGGCCTGCCTGCAACTCACGTGCCGCCACACCAGGACGCAAACTGCGCAACGTAATCGGAATGAAGGCAGCCATCCAGATGCCTGCCGATGCCAAACAAATCCGCACCGCCGTGCCACCATCAATCCCAAACAAATCGTTCTGAGTGAATATGACGAGATTGAGGATGAGCAACAAGCCGCCGCCGAGGTAGCCCATGGCAAAGCCGCGTGACGAGACCATATCGCGCTCTTCGGGTGCGGCAATCTCGGGCAGAAAGGCGTTGTAGAAGACCATTGATGCGCCGAAACAGAGATTGGCGATGAGGTAGAGTATCCCACCATAGAGATAGTTTTCGCCCTCAAGAAAGAACATCAAAATGACCGCTACCGTGGCGATATACGAAAACACCCCGAGCATACGTCGTTTGAGCGTAGTGTAGTCAGCTACCGCGCCGAGAATCGGCAAGAAGAATACTTGAAGCAACACTGACAGCGATGTGACGTATGCATAAAATGCACCAGCGGCAATCGGTATCCCTTCACCAAGTGGATAAACAAAACAGTTCATCGCCGCATCAACTGCATCTGGATTACACAGCGGATTGTTGGTAGCGGCAGCCGCATTCGCAATGCTCGTCAAATACGGCCCCAAAAAGACGGCTAACACGGTGGTTGAATAGGCGGACACAGCCCAGTCAAAGAAGTACCAACCGCGCTGCTCGCGATTTCCTTTGAACATTAAACCCTCCTTTGGGTAAAATGCGGCGAATGAACACTAGGCACATATGGAAAGGGGAACAATCTTATTAAAGTATAACCCATCTGTGTCAAATCGTGACGAAATTCCAATTAAATCGACTCCGGCATAGCGTGCATCGTGCACCGCCTGCGCCAAGTGCGGATCGATGGTGCCGTCAATCGCCACCTGATCCACTTCGCCCTGCCCTACCACCACCAACAC
>VGPG01000177.1 GCA_016875555.1 Chloroflexota bacterium
CTATCAAGGGCTTTTTCGGAATCCTCTCGCCGATCCGTACATAGTGGGTGTGGCATCCGGCGCTGGCTTTGGTGCAATTGCTATGGTCGTAATTGGTGGTGCCGCCGTGTTTGGGGTTGTTGCCATGCCATTTGGGGCATTCGTTGGGGCATTCTGTGTGGTGGTGCTCGTCTACTTCATAGCAGCCCAACGCGGTAACTACAGCAACAACGATCTGATACTGGCTGGGATTGCAATTGGTACGCTCACGAGTGCCCTCACCACGTATTTGATGATACGTGCAGGTCGTCAGGCAAGTCAACTTCTCGCATTTTTGCTGGGCAGTTTTTCTACAGTTGGCTGGAGTGCAGTGTGGATTGTTGCACTTGCATTGGTCGTTGGCATTACTTTGTTGCTGATTGTGTCGCGTGATCTCAACGTCTTGTTGTTTACAGAAGAGCAAGCACTATTTCTCGGAATAAACGTCTCTACCATCCGTTGGGTTGTCATTACAGGTGCTACGCTGATGACGGCCACTGCGGTAGCATTTCATGGACTGATAGGATTTGTTGGTATCATCGTGCCACATTCGGTACGCTTAGTATTTGGTGGCGACCACCGCAAACTGATACCACTTTCTGCGCTGTATGGAGCAGTATTTCTGGTCTGTGCGGATATGATCGCGCGTACAATTACCGCGCCTCAAGAATTGCCACTTGGGATTGTGACATCCTGTTGTGGTGCGCCGTTCTTTCTATGGCAATTACTAACGAGCAAGCGTGCATTGTGAGGCTCTGATGCTGCATGTAAAACATGTAACCGTTCAATACGATAACAAACAAATTCTCCAAGACATAACGATTAATTGTGCAATGCATTCCTTTATTGCGCTAATTGGGCCCAATGGTGCTGGCAAAAGTACCCTATTGCGCGCCATTGCTGGAATCGCCCCCATCACCAGTGGAGATATACTTTGGCAAAACCTTGCGATTCATCGCATGAATGCAGCACAACGCGCGCAGCACATTGCAGTTGTACCGCAAGTCGTCGTGATGCCGTCGGGATTCACTGTGCGTGAAGTTGTGCGCATGGCACGCTATGCGCGAACGCCCTGGTATCGTTCATTTATGGATAGTGACGAGGATGTTGTCGAGTATGCGCTTACTCAGAGTGGAATGAACGCATTTGCAGATCTGCCTGCTAATCAACTGTCAGGCGGTGAACAACAACGAGTCGCATTTGCGCGTGCACTAGCACAACAGCCACAAGTGCTGTTGTTGGATGAAACGACTGCGCACCTAGATCTCCATCACCAACAAGCAATTTTGCGCTGTGCACGAGAACTCACGCGCTGTGGTGTGCTAGTGGTGGCTGCCATGCATGATATTAATCTTGCGGCGACCATGGCAGACGAAGTCGTGCTACTGAATCGTGGGCGTGTAGCATTTAACGGTACGCCGCACGATGTGCTAACCAAACCCATTCTTGAGAGAGTCTATAACACCGAACTCATGTGTATTCCGCAAGCGCATTCGTCAATACCATTTTTTATGGTGCAGCGATAATTCAAGCGCGGAACACACATTGCCCGTCTAACCAAGTTTCGAGTACGTTGATCGATGCAATATCATCACAAGTAAATTGATTATCAAGTATTACAAAGTCGGCGGCCATGCCTGGCAGTAAATCACCAAACAAGTCTTCTCTCCGAATTGACCACGCACTTTCGATCGTATACGCGTTAAGCGCTTGTTGCCACGGTAGCGCTTGTGAGGGATTGATCGATTTGCCGCTGTAGTTGCAACGCTGAATTGCGGCTGCTATCCCTTTTACTGGTGTAAAGTCAGGCACCACTGGGTTGTCGCTACCAAATGCTAGTTGCACTCCCTGATCTGCAAGCATCTTCCATGCGTGTGCGTACGGCATTAAATCGTCAGGCACCTGAGCAACATCACTTTCTTCGAACCACGTAAACAATGGTTGTACTGCAGCAATGATATTGTGTTGTTTGAATAGTACGGGAAGACCGGCTCTGATTACTTCAACATGCTCTATACGGTGTCGATGATCGTGTCGTGGATGTTTCGCAAGGACATGTGCGTATGCGTCAAGTACCTGGGCTACTGCTGCATCTCCGATGGCGTGGATTGCCACCTGATACCCTGCGGTATGTGCTTGTGCAACTGCATGACATAACATGTCATCCGAATATAATGAATATCCGACGTTTGTTGGTGAATGGCGATACGGTTGTGAAAGCCATGCTGATTCTCCTCCAAGTGTGCCATCCACAAAATACTTTATGATTGGTGCGTTTTGCCAATCATCATGAATGACACGATGTTCATTACGGAGCCATGCGTGTGCGACTTCGCCGTACCCCATGTAACTGACGCGCAGTGGTAATTGCCCTGCAGCGTGTGCGGTTTGCATGACGTGCAAATCGTTCAGCCCATTGATGTGGCCAATGGCCGCCTCACCGATTGCAGTAATCCCGCGTTTGTGATACTCAAACGTCGCAGAAGGGATATGATCGTACCATGCTATTTCAGGGAGTTGAATATGCGTTGTCACAAGCGCGCGCGCCGATTCTTCGAGAATTCCGGACAATGAGCCATCGCTGAGTTTACCGATACGCCCACCATCTGGTTGTGCGGTTTGTGACGTTATTCCAGCAATTGCAAGTGCACAACTATTGGCCAACGCAATATGGTGGCACGCGCGATGGATGAGCAATGGGTGATTTGGTGCGATGGCGTCTAATTCGGCCAATGTAGGATGACGTTGTTCACGGTAGCGTCCTTGATCGTGGCCGTCTGCGATAATCCAGCTGTGTGGTGACAGCGTATTTGTGCGTGTCTGTACACGCCGAAATACCTCGTAAAGCGACGTGGCATCCCATAGCGATAATCGTTCTACACGCCCGCGTATATAACTCAAAAAATGTTGATGACTATCACAAAATGACGGTATCAGGATGGTGGTATCGGGGTGTGTTTCGATTCGAGTCCGTGCAGTTGCATAGGTGCGAATATGTGCAGCATCGCCAACTGCTACAATTCGATTGTGTTGTATCGCAATTGCACCTCGCGGTACAAATCCGTACGATTTGGTGTATAGTGGCGCGCAGATGATGTTGTCTATCATGAGTATTCCTTTGGAGCACGTATGTATCGGATAATTTGGGTAGTGTCGATAATGGCTATTGTAGCAGTGATTTTTGTTGGTTATCTGTATCAAGCGTCGTTGCCGCCTTTCATGCCAAGTCACTGGAACAGTGCAGGTGAAGTTGATGGTTGGCAATCTTCCGATATATACGTATGGGCGATGCCCATCATCACGTTGATTATTGTCTGTGTACTTGGTATCATCTCACATTTTCAACATGACATAACAATAAAATCATCAATTGCATACAGTACAGAACTATTGACAGTATATATGTTGAGTATGCACATCCTCATCGGGATGAGAGTAGTCCAAGGAAGTGAAGTGCACGTCGCTGACATTCTGCGTTTGATGGCCGGATTGTTTATCGGCTTAGCGTTTGTCATTCGTGATGTGCCACAAAATCACGTTGTCGGATTTCGCTTGCCATGGACGATGGCTGATGCTACAGTGTGGCGCGCAACGCATAGAGTTGGCTTTTGGGGGATGTTCGTAGGCGGATTGGTGGTGGTTGTCGTAACGCTCTTCCCATTCTCGCAGGAAGGCATGTTTTTACTGGGGATGTGTGCTGTGCTAGTCGGTGTGGTCATCCCCAGCTTCTATGCATATTGGTTAGCGAAGCGCAAATCTACGAGATAAAGCTGTCTTTGAGACCATGATCACGGAGCAGTGACTTCTTTATTTTGCATGCGATTGTATATGCCGGGTCAAACACGTTGCCGATATCGTACTCAACCGCTTGACTCATCAGCACCGCTGCCGTCGTGGCATCGGCACCGCACTCGATGAGCATGCGATGTAATTCGCTCGTTGCATGTTGTAGTGCTTGATCAAGTGGTCGTGCGTTACCCACAGCGTACAGATACACGGCATCTTCTGCACGTGGCCATGTAATTGAATTCATGCGCGCTTTTGTCAGTCTACACGTCACTGCAATTGCGGATTCCACACCCGTACCACCAATTTCGCCACACCCTTGCACCAAGTGACCATCGCCAACAAAGAACAGTGCGCCTTCTACGGCTACGGGGAAAAATACGGTACAACCGGTTGTGAAGTGTTTATAATCCATGTTACCGCCATTTTTGCTTGAAGTAGCGGTTGAAAGAGCTTCACCGCGTGCAGGTGCCACACCAAAACATCCAATCATGGGTGCATATGGCACCGTAACTGTCTTGCCATGTGTGCCACGACTACTAACGCGGTGCGTCTGCTCATCTACGTCCCAGTACTCTTTGGGGATGGATGCACCAGGTGCGAATGGAAGTGCGGTGACATATTCCGGATCTACCACATTCCCTGCGAGCGTTGGGTAACTCCATCCATGGGTGCGCAGTGGTATTATTGACATAATAGTTATTGCAATAACATCTCCTGGTTGAACTCCATTCAATGCAATTGGGCCACTCATCGGGTTGCCAGGTTGGGTAATTTGGTGGTCCTGTTTATCATTGCCGTGCGCATCTACGCACTCAATGGTCACGGTATCACCATCATTAACCGTTAGTGCGACTGGATGGGTGCCAATGGTGCGGTAGTACTGTTGCGGGACAAAATGATGTTGCATATCTGCTCCTTTGCTTAACACAGATTTATTTTGACATACTTTCACATTCATCGGTATACTGCGCACATGGACGATGACCAGTATTTGACCTACAACAGCATACGACGCTAAACATCCTGCGACCGCTCTGCGTGTCATGGATACAGAGCGTGTTGAAATCGGGAGAGGAGTAAGTATGTTATTTGTTGCGCAATTATTTGGTCTTACGGTGCATTCACATGACGGCGCGCGTATAGGCAGACTCCACGATATCTTAGTACGAATCGAAGATCGGGAATTTCCCGGAATCAATGGACTCGTCATTCAAGATCGTGGCAGACTATTTTTTATGCCAGCGCATGTTGTGTCTGAGATTAGCTACACTCGTATCGAAATAAACACGACGAAGATAAATCTTCAACAATTTCGCCGTCGTGACGGCGAAGTGTTGCTGAGTAAGGACGTCATCGACCATCAGATTATCGATATTAATGGCCGTCGTGTAGTGCGTGTCAATGACGTGCAAATTGCGCAAATAGAGCATGAGTACTGTGTTATTGGCGTCGATATCAGTCCGCAAGCGTTACTGCGCCGAATTGCACCTCGGACGTTCGCGCCACATGTTATTGGCAGACAAATCATCAGTTGGGCAGATGCACAATACCTCGCAAGTGCAGCACCCGTCCAACTCAAAGTCTCATACAATCGTCTAGCAGAGATAAATGCAGTCGATCTTGCTCGTATTGTTGATGCACTTTCATACAAAGAGAGTGCTGAAATTGTTGCTGCGCTCGATGATGAGACTGCCGCAGAAACACTCGAAGAAGTTTCAGATGAACGCGTTATTGACTTGCTAGAAGGCATGGATCAGGAGCGTGCGGCTGACATTCTTGAGGAGATGACTCCAAGTGCGGCCGCAGATTTGCTCGAAGACCTCGGGGATGAAATCGCCGCGCAGTTACTAGAACGCATGGAACCCGAAGAAGCCGAAGATGTCAAAGAGCTCCTTGCGTATGACGGTGATACCGTGGGTCGATCAATGACGACGGATATTGTGCTGGTCTATGCACATGAACGCGTACATGCGGTCATCGAAAAACTGCGACTGCGAGATGAACTACCGGACCCATTCACGGAAGTGTATGTGGTCACCTCTTCTGATGATTCAATTGGAGAACCTGAACTAACGCAACAATTTGTGGGTGTTGTGCCACTCCACAAACTCATGCTGAGTAGCCAACAATCAATGATTTCAGAACTCATGGTAGAAGTCCCGGTCATTGATGCAGACGCGCCAGCTGAGTCTGCTGCACGTGTGCTAGGAGAGTACAATTTAACTGCAATCCCGGTAGTTGACGAACATCACGGCCTTCTCGGTGCAGTCACCGTGGACGATGCATTGGCCGTGCTCCTGCCGGATATCTGGACGCGACGTGGGACGAGA
>VGPG01000178.1 GCA_016875555.1 Chloroflexota bacterium
CCAAGGGTATCCGGGCAGGTGACATTGTCGGCGCCATCGCCAACGAAGCCAACGTCCCGGGCCGCATGATTGGCAGCATCGAGCTCCATGATGGATTCTCGTATGTCAATGTGCCACAACGCGATGCACGCCGCGTGGTTGATGTACTAAACCACTCGACGATTCGCGGTCACCGCATCAAGGCCAACATTGTGGCCCCACGCAAAGTCTAATGTGTTCGCACCCACGACAGATACACAAAGGAGCCAGTGCACGTTGCACTGGCTCCTTTTATTGTCACCGAACCCATCTCGTATATGAGGTAGACGGACGCGTTAGTACACGCCAATGTGTGCGATTTCGAGGGCGAACTTCCCCTCTTGTTTATACTCGATTAACATGCTCATTGAGCGTATTATCGAGGTGTCAATCGGGTCTCCCGGTACCGTTCTACCAAAGTATGTCGGTTTGAATTCATCAAATGGAATTTGGATGGTCTGCCACTCACCGGTCGTGACATATGTCGCCTGATAGACGAGTGAGCGCGAATTCGTGCGCAAGTATACTCCGTACCGCTTGGTGTCGCCTTTGATACGCAGTACTAACCCCCGATAAGCCGAGAGATTCAGCGGCTGACGAAAGTTCGTCTGAACAGTGGCAAATCCACCATTATTCTCAAAACTCACCGTGCCGCCAAATATGGCAGTGCCACTCGTAGTTGCGCGTAACTCACTGCGACTAACACCGCCCATGACATCGTCATTCAATGAAAACCACGCGCTTGTTTCATTGGGCAGAGTAAAGTCTACGAGTTTCATCGTTGCATCCTGTTCTAGTGCGCGTTGTGGAGCGACCTTTGGTGAAGAGCAGGCAACGGCCACGAGGCTCCACACCAGCACAAAGAGAAACTGTTTATTCAACATATACACCTATTGCACGTATCTCAACTGCAAATTTGCCGGGCTGATTGTACCCATTCATCACACTCATGGATCGCAAACGCGTCTGGTCAAACGGAGGAGCCACTACTGGTTCACCCGATCGAATCGAACGAAACGCACGAAACGGTAGACGAATTTCTTGCCA
The DNA here is from genome assembly GCA_016875555.1 of Chloroflexota bacterium. Taxonomy (GTDB): domain Bacteria; phylum Chloroflexota; class Chloroflexia; order Chloroflexales; family Roseiflexaceae; genus UBA965. The sequence goes on from VGPG01000178.1 coordinate 1,066, forward strand.
CTCCCCCGATGTCAAAAACGTAGCTTGATATGCCAACCCACCGGTACCGTTCCGCAGATAAATACCAAATCGGTCGCCATTGCCTTTCATCCATACGACAACGCCATCGTACGCTGATACGTCACGCGGTATATCGAAGATCGTTTGGATAGATGCAAATCCGCCGTTATTTTCGAAGCGAATATCACCTGCAAATAGTAACGTGTTGTTGGTCGATACCTGCGCATATCCCTCGCTGATACCCCCCATCACATTGTCGTTGCGCGCATACCATGCACTCGTTGCCGCTGGAGAACGAAAGTCGAAGAGCACCGTATAGTCACCGGATTCTTCCGCTATTTGTCCACGATTTGCATGGAGAAAGTCGTTCAGCGCCTGGATACCACTTGACGCTACAACCAAGAAGACAACTTGTATCACAAACGTTATCATGACACCCTCTCAACGCATATCCATTATGTAGTGTCCTACAGCTGATGCTGACTGTCAACCTGCATAATCCTGATTTAGCTTAGAGAACCATAAGTTATGCTGACGATCGTGTGCTATCAATCCGCCAAAGAATTGTGCTAGGATAGAGGCACTCAACTGTTATCTACGAAGGAGTAGTTCATGAGTGTGATAAAACCACATCATTTGCGTTGTGAATACCTAACAAATCCACGTGGCATCGAGAGTCGTAATCCTCGCTTGAGCTGGCGCCTCAAAGGCAACGGTACAAATCGACGCCAGAGTGCCTATCACATTCAAGTCGCTCACTCACCTACTGCACTCAAAAAACAGACCGATCTCGTATGGGATAGTGGCAAAGTTGCTGACGACTTACAACCTGCCGTTCGCTATGCCGGTCCACCCCTCGGTAGCGGACAAACTATCTACTGGCACGTACAAATCTGGGACGAAGATGACACCCCATCTGGTTGGAGTTCTCCCACTCTCTGGCAACACGGTCTGAGCGCGCACGATTGGGAGGGTGCTGAGTGGATTGCCTATCCCACCGCCAAAGATGCCGGCGAGATGAGTCAACCGACTGCTCTTCTGCGCCATCAATTCACCGTACCAAGCCCAGTTGTCAACGCCACATTGTATGCATCTGCGCTCGGCCTCTACGAAATCACCCTCAATGGCACCGTGGTCGGTGACCGCGTGCTTACACCCGGTTGGAGCGATTTCAACTACCGTGCCATGTACCAGGCCTACGATGTGACAGCATTGCTCGCAGCCAACCAAAACGTCATTGCCGCCACCATCGCTGACGGTTGGTATTGTGGTTACCTAGGATTCGAGAATAACTTCTCACGTTATGGCGACTACCCGGCTCTGCGCTGTCGCCTCGATGTGACCTGTGCCGATGGCAGCAAGCATACCATCCTTTCCAATAAAAAGTGGAAAGCGCGCGATGGCCACATCCGCGCAGCTGACTTTTATATGGGCGCAACCATCGATTATACGCGCATCCCACATGGCTGGGAACAGACTGGATTCGACGACAAAAGCTGGAAAGCGGCCAAATCAGTCACCTACGCTGGTCAGATGAGTCCCGACACCTCGCCACCCCTGCGCGTCATCGAAAAACTACCGGTCAAACGCGTCACACAACCAAGCCCTAAGGTCTACATCGTCGACTTCGGTCAGATTTATGCCGGCTATATGCGCCTCAAGGTCAACGGCCCCAAAGGCCACAAGATTGTCGTGCGCTACGGCGAGATTTTGAACCCGGACGGCACATTACATACCGTCAACTTGCGTGCCGCCAAACAAACAGACACGTTCACGCTCGACGGCCAAGAGCGCTGGATCGAGCCCAACTTCACCTACAAGGGCTTTCGCTATGTCGAAATCACCGGACTCGACAAACCACCACAACCCGATCAGGTCGAGGGATTGGTGATGCATGTCGATGCCGAACTGACCGGCGAGTTCCGCTGTTCGGATCCACTGCTCAATCAACTCTGGAAGAACATCCGCTGGGGTCAGCGCGGCAACTTCATGAGTGTACCAACCGACTGCCCACAACGCGACGAGCGCCTTGGTTGGACCGGTGACATGCAAATCTACGTACGCACTGGCATCTATCAAATGGATTGTGCGGCGTATTTGACCAAGTGGATGCGCGATGTGCGCGACGGCCAACATGACTCAGGCGCGTACCCCGATGTCGCACCGCGCATCGTAGTCCAAGCCGAGGGCGCACCAGCCTGGGGAGATTGTGGCGTGGTCGTGCCCTGGACGCTGTGGCGCATGTACGGCGACACCGATTTTATCAGCGAGAACTACAGCGCCATGCAACGTTGGATGCAGTTCTTGCTCGAGACCAACCCCAATCTACGCCGAATGACACGCCGTGGCAACGACTACGGCGACTGGGTCGCCATGGATTCACACACTGCCCGCGACCTCATCGGCACTGCCTATTGGGCACACGACGCCACACTGATGGCCCAAATGGCGAATGCAATCGGGCGAGATGAGGATGCAGCCTACTACACCACCATGGCCAACGATGTGCGCGCGGCATTCCACGCCGCCCACGTATTCCCCGAAGGGGCCGTCGTCGGCGACGTCACCCAAGTGCATTCACACCTCGTCCATCTCAATATGCAACTCAATGCCGAGACGCAAACCAACTACGCCCTAGCGATCAACCTCGATTTGCTCAAACCCGAGCAAGTCGAATACGCCGCCGATCGCCTCGTGCGCGACATCACCCGTCGTGGCAACCACTTGTCAACCGGATTCGTCGGTACGATGCACCTGTTGCCAGCCTTGTCCAAGGGTGGGCGCAACGACATTGCGTATCGCCTGTTGCGCCAGCAGTCGTTCCCCTCGTGGCTATACCCGGTTACCCAAGGCGCCACCACCATGTGGGAGCGCTGGGATTCGTGGCACCACGAGTTTGGCTTGCAGACCCCGACGATGAATTCGTTCAACCACTTCGCCTATGGATGTGTGGGTGACTGGATGATGCGCACCATGGTGGGAATTTGTGATCACCCGGATCACCCCGGTTTCCGTGTGGCCTTGATTGCTCCACAGCCGGGTGGCGACATCACCACGGCCAGCGGCAGCTACAATTCGCAATTTGGCACCTACAAGGCCAGCTGGAAGCAGAAGGGCACCCATTTCACCATGAGCGTCACCATCCCAGTTGGTTGTGAGGCCGAAGTGCGCTTGCCCACCAGCAACCACAAGTCGATACGCTTAGACGGCCAAAAAGTCCCCCACACCGACGCCATCATTCTCGGCTCAGGCACGTACGAATTCACCTGCACCCTCTAAAATACCAAATGCACCCCATGACTCAAGAGTCATGGGGTGCATTTCATTTATGTGTCACGCGTTATATTCCACACTCGGGGCATCATCGTCTGAATCACCTGTGTGTACACGTTGCAACAGACCACAATTGACGGCAAATCGACCCACTCGTTGCACTGATGGAATTCACCGCCATCTGGGCCATACAACAGCGTCGGTATCCCGGCCAACTCTGCAATCAAATTGGCGTCACTGACGCCCGTCGAATGCGCTAATGGCGGTTGTGAGCCCCATTCAGCCACATACGCCTGCACCACAGCCTGCACTAACGGGTGCTCAGGCGCTATCTCGAACGATGGATAGTAGGGTGGCGGTGTACTGAGTTCGATGCGTGCCGGTGATTTGAGTCCGTCGACCACCCCTTGCATCTGGGCGGTGACGCTCTCACGGTTCTCGCCCGGCACAATTTGGCGCGAAACCAGAATCTCCGCTCGCTCTGGGATAGTCACCACATACTGGGCACTGCCACTCAAAAAAGACAGTATCGACTGCGATGCCGGGATACGCTCATGCGTGCCAAGTGACAACTGATCAACTCCCACCACAAACCGCGCGCCCTCGCTGGCCGCATTGATACCCTGCCACGGCATAAAGCCATGTGCCGCTTTGCCAATCACATCCGCCTTGACCAATACCTTACCAGCCGCACCAATCCCGATTGACGGATGATAGGCTTCGGCCACAATACAAAAGTCCGCCTTGATGCCTTGTGCGATCAAGGCATTGGCACCAACCGAATATGCCTCTTCGTCAACAACAGCACTCATGATGAGCGTACCGCTCCAGACATCTCGGTGGCGGTGCATCTCACGTGTGACCAGCATGATGGCGGCCATCCCTGACTTCATGTCACATGCACCAAGCCCATACAAACGATTGCCGTCAATGCGCCCTTGCCAGGGATCGCACTTCCACCCTTCGGCTGCAAGCACCGTGTCGGTATGCCCGTTGAGCATAAGTGTCGGACCTGATCCGTTTTCGATGCGCACAACAACGTTTGGTGCGGCCGTGGTCGGCCACACCTCTGCCACAATCCCATGTGTGGCAAACCAATCCACCACAAACTGCTGCACTGCGTGCTCAGCTCCAGGGTAACTCTGAATCGCCACCATAGCGCGCGTCAAGGCGGTGGCCTCGGCCACGTCATACCGGATCGTCATGCGTGTCTCCTAATACAACAAAACGGGTGCCAGCCACTGACACCCGTAAGCACATCACCTAAACTATAACTCTTTGCCCATGAACGCCATTAACGCCCGTGTATACACCACACAACAGGCGGCAATCGACGGCAAGTTGACCCATTCGTTGCATTGATGGAAGTTGCCGCCCGTAGGGCCATGATTCACTGACGGAATCCCTGCTAATCCATTGAACAAATTCGCATCACCCACACCGGTTGAATACGTCAACGCGGCCTCACGGTGGTGCACCACACGAAATGCCTCCTGCATCACCTGAATCAATCGATGCTGCGGGTCAATATCATACGACGGATAGTACGGCGGTGGTGTACTCAACTCAATGCGTGCCGGCGATTGAAGTCCATCGACGACGCCTTGCATCTGGGCTAAGACACTCTCCTTGGTCTCGCCAGGCACAATTTGGCGTGACACCAAAATCTCGGCCCGTTCGGGGATCGTCACCACGTACTGTGCACTGCCACTCAAAAACGACAGCACCGATTGCGACGACGGGATGCGCTCATGTGTACCCAGTGGCAATTGGTCAACACCTACCAC
>VGPG01000179.1 GCA_016875555.1 Chloroflexota bacterium
CGAGTTGACGAATTCGGTGAGTACGCTCCACGAAAGTGCACTGATTACCGTAGCATTGGCCTTGTTTGGCATTACGTTGCTGCTGAATTTGAGTGCACGACTGTTGATATGGTATGTTGAGCGTGGCAATCGAGGAGCACGATAATGAAACCATCGACGAATTATCGTTGGCGTAAGTTGGTTGACCGTGTGATGCGCGGGGCGACGGTGGCTGCCACGGGATGTGCAGTAATTCCACTTGTGGCCATCATTGCGTATGTGATTGCACTCGGTGGATCGGCCATGAGCGTGAGCTTTTTCACTGACGTGTACCAGCCGCCCGATCTGCCCACCCAAAATGACGAACTTATCAACGAAGAAGTGCCGTTTAACCCGGATGACCCATTTGCCAATCTTGAGATGCCCGCACCTGAAAGTACGGATGGCGCATTAGCTGGTGAGTCGGCTGAGTCACAAGCGGTAGCGAACGCCTATGCTGCAGGTCCACGTGGTGGTGTGTTGCACGGTATTTTGGGTACGCTGATGATTACCGGCATCGGGCTATTGATGGCCTTGCCAATTGGTATTTTTGCGGGAGTGTATCTCAGCGAATATCGCAATGAACGACTGGCCACAATCGTGCGCTTTAGTAGTGATGTACTGAGTGGCTCACCTTCGATTGTTGCTGGTGTGGTGATTTATGTCCTTGTGGTGCTGCAAACTGAGCAATTCACGGCAATCGCCGGGAGTATGGCGCTGGCGATTCTGATGGTGCCGATTGTGACACGTACCACCGAAGAAATGTTGAAGCTCGTCCCTGAGGCAATGCGTGAAGCCGCCCGAGGCCTCGGTGCTCCAACATGGTACTCGACGTTCACGGTAGTGTTGCCTACTGCATTGCCTGGCATTGTCACGGGGGTGATGTTAGCGTTTGCCCGTGGGGCAGGCGAAACTGCACCGCTCATATTGACGGTTCTGGGAAGTAATGTGATTACCATGAGCATGTTTGAGCCGATGGCTGCGTTACCTTTATTGACCTATCGATATACTGAATCTCCATACATCGGCGAGAACACCTTGGCATGGGGTGCGGCTTTTGTGCTGGTGGTGCTTGTGCTGATCGTGAATATCTTGGTGCGTTTGGCCACCCGTCGTGTAGGAGTTACCCGATGAGTAGCATGTTAATTCGTCAACTGACACCGTTCTACGGGAGTCGTCAAGCCGTTAAACCTGTTGATATGACCGTTCGGGCCAATCAAATTACCGCGATTATTGGGCCGTCCGGCTGTGGTAAATCAACCATTTTGCGCTGCCTGAACCGTATGCACGAAACGATTCGTGGAGCATATGCAACTGGAACTGTGATGCTCGGCGATACCGATATTTATGATCCCAAAGAAGACCCCACCATGATTCGTCGGCGTGTTGGCATGGTATTCCAACAGCCAGTTGCCTTGCGTACGCGTAATGTGTATGAGAATGTGGCAGTCGGCTTGCGCTTGCACGGCATGACAAATAAGGCCGATCTTGATGGTGCGGTTGAGAAGGCGTTGCGTGAGGCGGTGCTGTGGGATGAAGTCAAAGATGTGCTTGACAAACCAGGTAACGCATTGTCAGGTGGCCAACAGCAACGTCTCTCGATTGCGCGTGCCCTTGCCGTCAAACCCGATGTGCTATTATTAGACGAGCCGTGTTCAGCGCTTGATCCGTTCGCAACGGTGAGCATTGAAGAGCTACTCCTAACGCTCAAAGAGAACCTGATGATTATCATCGTGACACATAACATGCAACAAGCTGCTCGCGTGTCGGACGAAACTGCCGTCTTCATGGTGGATACGAGTAGTGGACAAGCACTTGGAGAACTGGTGGAGTTGGACGCAACGAGCAAGGTGTTCACCGAACCCAGAGAGGAACGAACTGAACTTTATATCAGTGGCCGCGTCGGCTAAAGGATAGCACATATGCAGAATGTCATTACGCAAAATCGTGGTCTTGGATTTGGTGACTTGATTGCAAGCCGTAATCGAACAAACACGGCTACTGATGCTGTTCATGCCAAAATCGAAGTGCGCAATTTTAGCTTTTATTACGGCAAATTCAAAGCCATCAATGCCGTGACTATGGATATCCCGGCAAACCGTGTGACGGCCATCATTGGCCCGTCTGGTTGTGGCAAATCAACCATGCTCCGCGCAATTAATCGAATGCATGACTCAACCATCGGTGCATACGGTGAGGGTGTACTTCGTATAGATGGCGAGAATGTCTACGGTGAAGATGTTGATTCTGTGCTCCTTCGACGTACAGTGGGCATGGTGTTTCAACGTCCTAACCCATTCCAACTTTCCATCTTTGATAATGTGGCGTATGGCTTGCGTGTCTTGGGAATGCGAAATAAACGCGAACTTGAGCAGAGGGTTGAAGAGTCACTGCGGCGTGCGGCCTTGTGGGACGAGGTCAAGGATCGCCTCCACAAAAGCTATGGGACGGCACTCTCTGGTGGTCAGCAACAACGGTTGTGCATTGCACGTGCGATTGCGACCAGCCCTGAGGTGATTTTGATGGACGAACCGTGTTCGGCGCTCGACCCGATTGCCTCGCTCAAGGTCGAAGAGTTAATTGACTCGCTGCGCAATCAGTTTACGATTGTCATGGTAACCCATAATATGCAACAAGCGGCGCGCGTCTCTGATATCACCGCATTCATGCTGATGAATCGCGAAACGCGTGCGGGCGAATTGATTGAAATTGATGATACCGATAAGTTGTTCACCAATCCCGAAGACAAACGCACTGAAGATTATATTAGCGGCCAATTCGGCTAACGGCGACTGTGTTGTCCCTCGTGGTGGATGCCACGAGGGGCTTTTTTTGACAAAAAAACAGCGCTCGTGCATAATCTATTTAGATAAACATCTAAATAGGTGACGGTATGGGGTTACAAGAGACGCTGAAGGCGTTGGCAGATCCGGTGCGCCGCGAGATTTTGCAGCGATTGCGGGGTGGGCGGTTATCGGCGGGCGAGATTGCTGCGGTCTTCGAGTTATCGCAGGCGACGATTTCGTATCATTTGGCGCAACTCAAGCAGGCAGGGCTCGTATTTGAGCAGAAGCAGAAGAATCACATCTATTACGAGCTCAACACATCGGTATTTGAGGAAGTGTTGTTGTTTGTCACGCAGTTTCATGCGAAGGAGTAGGTCAATGCACACAACGCGAATGTCAGTATCATTCTCATTGATTTACGCAAGTAGATGCGCATCCTGATGCCTGTGTAGCGTCGGCGCTCACGCAGACGGTGTGGCGTCGGATTAACCAGTAAGGCTTGTAGATGCGTATATGGATAGGAGGCGTATGATGAACATAAAGCGGGTTATTGTCTGGGAACTGGCACTTGTGCCATTGTTATTAACGGTGGTGCTTTTGCCGAGTATGGCAGATCAGGTGCCGGCGCATTATGGCATTGATGGGATGGTTGATCGATATGACTCCAAATATGCGATGTTGATCTTTCCGTTTATCATCATTGCGGTTGTGCTGTTGCGCGATGTGATGCCTCGTTGGGCAGTGCGTGATGACGCAGCGCAGGTGGCGAATGAGCAGGTCGTCGACAAGATGATGCTGCCGATTGTGGCGGTATTAGGTGCGCTCAACATCATGACGTTGTGGTTGGCCTATTATCAGGTCGAAAACATCTATACCACGAGTGTCAATGTGCCACAGCTGATTATGCTGGGGTTGAGTGGTTTGTTTGTGGTGATTGGCAATGTGATGCCCAAGACCAAGCCGAATCACTATGTTGGCTTTCGGATGCCATGGACCATCAATCACCCCGAGGTCTGGTACAAAACGCATCGTTTTGGAGGGGTGGTGATGACGGTGTGGGGGGTGATTGGGGTCTTGGTTGCGCTGTTTTGGGCAGACCCGGTTAGTGCGTTTGTGGTGGTGATTGGTGGCACGCTGAGCATGGTGGTAATTGTGTTGGGGTATTCGTATGTGCAATATCGGCAGTTGATGCAGCGAGGGCGTCATGAATAATATGCGTTGGCAGACTGTGCTCTATACCGTGGTTGGCTTGATAGCTGGTGCGTTGGTTGGCCTCAATCAAATTCGCTTGATGCCGGCCGATCAACTCAATGTCATGCTTGCCCAAGTAGGCACGCCGTTGGCGTTGGTGGCGATTGCTGGCGCACAAAGCGCTGTGTTGGTCCTGGTGAGTAGTGTGTTGGGGTTGCGGATGGCATCGACGATTGGCTTCAATACCGCAATTGCGCTTGATACAGCAGGGCTACGCATGGCCGTGGTGATGGCAATCGTGCTGGGGTGTGTGATTGTGGGGGCTGATGTGTGGGTATTTGCGCCGTATTTGGCGGCACCAACGGGCACGGTATTTCATTGGTTGGGGTTGGTGAGTAGTGTGCTGTATGGTGGTATCGTCGAGGAGATTCTGTTGCGCCTGTTTGTGATGACGTTGATTGTGTGGGTCATGCGCAAGATTATTGGTGCATTTGGGATTGATACATTGCCTGCGTGGGTATTCTGGTGGGCGATTGGGCTGTCGGCATTGTTGTTTGCGGCGGGGCATCTGCCGGTGACATTTGCGATGTTGTGTCCAGTCGGTGGCGATTGTACGCCGTTGATTATTCGGGCGTTGGTGTTAAATGGTATCGGGGGAATTGGATTTGGCTATCTGTATTGGCGCCACGGCTTGACGTCGGCCATGGTATCACACATGGTGGCCCATGTGGTGATGCAGGGGTTGGTGGCGCTGGTGTGATGGTGAAAGACCGAGACGCATGGGGTAGGTGATAGCCAGAGACGCATGGCCATGCGTCTCTGGCTATCACCATCAATAAATCACCGCACCGCGGCCTGCATGATTTGTTCGATGCGTTTGACCAGCGTGGCTGAATCGGTGGCGATGCCCTCGAGGAGCAGCGCGCTGGCGTAGAGTTGTTCGACGACGGCAGCGGCGACCGGGTCATTGGGGTCGTGGGTGAGGCGTTGGGCTATGCCGACGATGATGGGATGACTCTGGTTGAACTCGATCTTGCGGGTGGGCAGGCTGGTGTCGCGGTCCATCAGGCGGCGCATGCGCTCCATCTCGCTGTTGCCGGTGGCCACGAGGCGAATCGGGTGATTGCGTAGCACATTTGAGGCTTGGACGCCGTTGACGCGCTCGCCAAGTACCTGTTTGAAGCCTTCGACGACGGCGAGGAGCTGTTGATCGTCGAGTGTGCTCTCGTTGGTCTGGTCATCGCCGGGCAATTTGAGGTCTGGGTCATCAAGGTTCCGCAACTTTTTGCCGTTGTGCTCACGCACATGTTGGAGCATGAACGGGTCGACCATGTCGGTGAGCAAGAGTGCCTCGAGTTCACGGCTCTGGATGGCGTCGAGGTGCGGGCTCTGATGTGCGCTCGCCAAATCGCTGGCAACGAGGTAGTAGATCTCGTCTTGCCCTTCTTGCATGCGGCTGACGTACTCATCGAGGGTGGTGAGTGTGTCGCTCGCAGTGCTATGGAATCGCACCATCGGCAAGATGTCGTTCTTGGTGCTGGGGTCGATGGCGATACCTTCTTTGAAGAAGATGCCGAACTCACGCCAGAAGGTGGCAAACTTGTCGGCGTCTTTGTTGGCCAACTCGTTGATCTCTTTGATGACGCGGCTGGTGAGGGTCTTTTTGATGCGGGCGGCGGCTTGTGAGCCTTGAACCATCTCGCGTGAGACGTTGAGCGGTAGATCCTCGCTGTCGACGACACCCTCCATGAAGCGCAGCCAGTTGGGCAGCATCTCTTTGGTCTCGGCTTGAATGAGCACGCGGCGTGAGTAGAGGGCGATGTTGCCCTCGATACGACGCTCAATCATGCCGCGCTCACGTGTGGCCGGCACAAACAAGATGGCGTGCAGGTCGATGGGGGCATCGGTTGAGACGTGGATGGTCATCAGTGGCTCATCCATCTCGTAGGTCAGTTGCTGATAAAAGTCATTGTAGCGGCTGGGCTCGACGGTGCGCGGAGCGACGCGCCAGAGGGCCTCGATATCGTTGACGATCTCGTCACCCATTTGGATGGGCACGGGGATATAGCGTGAGTGCTTGTTGATGATTTGTTTGATGCGCCAGGATG
>VGPG01000180.1 GCA_016875555.1 Chloroflexota bacterium
TCGACGAAGTGTACGATCGCCTGGTCTACGACCAGCACGCGCACATTCATCTCGCCAGCCTGCCCGGCATGTGGCAACGCACGATTAGCGCCAACAGCATCGGCAAGACGTTTAGTGTGACCGGCTGGAAGATTGGTTGGGCGGTTGCGCCAGCCCACCTCAGTCGCGCCATGCGCGCCACCCACCAGTGGGTGACGTTTGCCACCTCGACACCGATGCAACAGGCCTCGGCCGTGGCGCTCAACGACGCCGACCAGCACGATTATTACACCCAGCTCGTCGCTGAGTATAATCAACGGCGCCATCACTTAAATGGCATTTTGGCGCAGACCACGTTGCCGTTGATTGATGCCGAGGGATCGTATTTTGTGAGTGTTGATGTCACGCCGCTCGGTGTCAGCGACGTGTATACGTTTTGTAAGCGTTTGGCCGTAGAGGTGGGTGTGGTGGCCATTCCCATGTCAGCGTTTTATGTGACGCCCAATGCGCCGACACTTGTTCGTTTTTGTTTTGCCAAAAAATTCAGCACCATGGATGCGGCCGCCGAGCGCCTACAAAAGCTTACCAGCATCGACTGGCGTTAAGGGCGCTCACGCTCGCCAACCAGGGTCAACAGCGCCTGGCGCGTACGCGCGAGGCGCTGATCCATGCCCTCGGGTCGCACATACAAATCTTGCCGCATCGTCACCACATCTCGACGCAGTTGCTCAATCGGATCACGCGCCGTCGTGGCTGCCGTGGTCGTTGCACGTTGCAACGCGTCATCCAACAAGAGCAGAATTTGCTCAACGCGGCTAAGATCGTTTTCTCGCAGGGATAGTTCGGCATCACTGGCATGCATCAATGCGCGTGACAGGTAGACGGCACTCCACAGTGCCTGCGTCTCTGCCTTCACGTCGAGGAGTTCTTGGCGTGAGATATCGCGCACCACTTCGGAGGCCGGTGTTGGGGTGGCCGCGATGCGCACCTCGGTCGGGCGCGGTGCCACGACTGCCGTCGGCTCAGCCAAGCTGACCGCGACTGGTCGTGGTTGACCCCACAACCCCCAGGCCATTGCCAACGTGATAAGGGCCGTACACACATGCGGCAACACCGCACGTACGATGCGGCGCTGCCGTGACTGATGCTGATCCGAACGCTGTTCGCCGGTCATCACATATCTTTCTCTGAATCCCCGTGCTGGCTACTTGTCGATTTGCGCCGTCAACAAAATGGCTTGGGCGATTTCTCGCATGGACTTGCGTGTGTTCATTGACAACTGCTGAATCTTGCGGAAGGCCTCTTGCTCCTTGAGACCCTGCGTATCCATCAGCACACCCTTGGCGCGCTCAACCAACTTGCGCGTCTCCATGGTGTCTTTGAGGTCACCGAGCTCCTTGTTGATGTCTTGGAACTCGGCGAAGCGTGCCAAGGCAATCTCAATGGCGGGCAACAACTCGGCCTCGCGGAACGGTTTGACGATGTAATTGACGACGCCAGCATCGCGGGCGCGCTCAACCAACTCGCGATCTGAGTAGGCGGTGAGCAACAAGACCGGGGCAATCTTCTCCTCGGTCAAGACTTTGGCGGCTTGAATGCCATCCAACTTGGGCATCTTGATATCCATGATGACCAAATCGGGGCGGAGCTCGCGCGCCAAATGAATGGCACTAAGACCATCACCAGCGTCACCAACCACCAAATAGCCGAGGCCAACAAGCGTTTCGCGCAAATTCAAACGAATAATCGATTCATCATCGGCTATGACAAGCCGGAGTTGTTCTGCCATACTATCCCCCTACTGTGTGGGATGCACACTATCTTTCTATGATATGTTTGACTATAGCACGGTATCAAAAGCACGGTCAAGAACACAATGTACAAATTACGCTGAAATTCTTGTGCATTTCTGCTTAACCCGTCATACACACCGCCGCATTATTGCCATTCATGCAAAATAATCGTATACTGTACGCAACAAACGCAGTGACAGAGACATGTCAGCGGTGTGCGTATTTCAGAGAGTTGCCGGGTGGTGCGAGGCAACAACGACTCACCACTGATTCCACTCTTGAGCGGCCGGGGATAACTCGGATCGGCAGCACCCGTTATCGTGCATATCAAGGTTGCGCTGACCCGCAACGAACGAAGGTGGCACCACGAAGGCACAACGCCTCTCGTCCTTCTCCGAAGGCGAGGGTGTTTTTTGTTGCACGTCAACCGTGAGGAGTGGCCAATGCAGTATCTCTTGCGGCTCATCTATCTCGTGGCACGCAGCGGGCGTGATTGGTACTGGGCACTCCGTCAACCACATCTATACGGGGTGCGTACGGTCGTGGTTGCACCCGATAACTCGGTGTTGCTCGTGCGCCATCGGGCTGGCCCATTTGCATGGGTGTTACCGGGGGGAGGCGTCGGTCGCACCGAAGATATCGCCGATGCCGCAGCCCGTGAAATCCACGAAGAGGCCGGGATAGTGCTTGATCCGTCAGCATTCGTCTACCACGGTCGGTTTGACCATATGCACAACGATCACCCAAACACCGTGGATGTGATGGTTGTCCGTATCGACCATGCCGTCGTTCCGACACCACCGCGCTATTCGGTCGAAATCGCCGACGCCCGCTTTGTCACGTTGCGTGACGTGCGCACGCTTGATGATGCCGTTGAGCCCGGTTGTGTACGGCGCATCGAAGAGGTCGTCCACCAACGCCCACCTCGTGTACCCAAGTGGTAAGGAGTTTTTGGTATGCCCTATACCCCTATTGTTGCCACACTCGGTTATATTATGTCACTCGATGGGACACATGTCCTGATGGTGCATCGCAACGCCCGCCCCGAAGACTTGCACTTCGGTAAGTACAACGGGCTCGGTGGCAAACTCGACTCCCACGAGGATGCCGCAGCCGGCATGGCCCGTGAAATCATGGAAGAGGCCGGCATCAGCGTCGAGCGTATGACCATGCGCGGTACGCTCAACTGGCCCGGCTTCGGCAAAAACGAAGAGGACTGGTTCGGCTTCGTCTTCCGCATTGATGCCTGGAGCGGTACGCCGTTCACCAGTAATCCCGAGGGTTCACTGGAGTGGGTGCCCGTCGCCAACCTCCAGTCGCTCAACTTGTGGGATAGTGACCGCCTGTGGATCGACATGGTCTTCGACAACGACTATACCTTCCACGGTGTTGCGCCCTATCAGGCAGGCAAAATGGTCTCTTGGCGTGTCAGTAAAATTGCCCGTTAAGGATATGTACGTACGAAAGGAACTCCCGTGTTAGACATTCGTTTGCTCCGCGAACAACCCGATGTCGTCAAAGCCACCCTCGCCAAAGCTGGCGTCGAGGCCAGCGCCGTCGATGCCGTCTTGGTCTTCGACGAAAAGCGCCGTGGCGTGCTCGCCGAGGTTGAGCGACTCAAGGCCTTGCGCAATACCGTCTCCAAAGAGATTTCGACGCTCAAAGACGCCGACGTGCGCAACACCAAAATCGCCGAAATGCGCGTCGTCGGCGATCAGATCAGCACCCTCGACAAGCAAGTTGCCGAACTCGAGGCCGCCCAACAAGCCGCCTTGCTCGATTTGCGCAATCTGCCCCACGAAAGCGTCCCTGTCGGTGCCGACGAAGAGGGCAACGTCGTATTACAGACCATCGGCACCCCACGCCAGTTTGACTTTGCACCGCGCCCTCACTGGGAGCTCGGCGAGTCGCTCGACATTATCGACTTTGAGCGCGGCGTGAAGGTCTCGGGCTCGCGCTTTTATATCCTCAAGGGCAAGGGTGCTCGTTTGCAACGCGCCTTGATCCAGTGGCTGCTCGATTTGCACGGCAACCAAGGCTACCACGAGGTGTATACGCCGTTCGTGGTCAAAGAGCAGTGTATGTGGGGCGCCCGCCAACTGCCCAAGTTCCGCGATAACCTCTACCACGACGCCGAAGAGGATTTGTGGCTCGTCCCCACCGCCGAGGTACCAGTCACCAACCTGCACCGCGACGAAATTCTCGATGCCACGCAGCTGCCGATCAACTACTGCGCCTATACGCCGTGCTTCCGCCGCGAAAAGATGAGTGCCGGGCGCGACGTGCGTGGTATCAAGCGTGGCCACCAGTTCGACAAAGTCGAGATGTACAAGTTTGTCCACCCCGATACCAGTTATGCCGAGCTCGAGAAGTTGCGCCAAGACGCCGAGGAGAGCTGTCGCCTGCTCGGTATCCCATACCGCACCAAGGTGCTCTGCACCGGTGACATGGGCTTTGCCTCGACCAAGACGTATGACATCGAGTTGTGGGCGCCTGGTCAAGATGAGTGGCTCGAGGTGAGCTCATGCTCGAACGTCGAGAGCTTCCAAGCACGATCGACCAACATCCGCTTCCGCCCGGAGCCCACCGCTAAGCCAGAGTTCGTGCATACGCTCAACGGATCCGGCCTGGGTATCCCTCGTACCATGATTGCCATCATGGAGAACTACCAGAACGCCGATGGGAGCATCACCGTCCCCGAGGTGTTGCGCTCGTACATGGGCGGCCTCGAGGTCATCAAATAGCAACACAAAACCGCCGGCTTGCCGATAATCGGCAAGCCGGCGGTTCATTGTATCGTTACATCACGTGGTAGGCCATCACCACCAAGTCGTGGCGATTACCGTGGCGGTCGTGGGCATGCTTGCTAAAGATGCCTTCACGGCTAAAGCCGAGGCGCTCAAAAATCGCGCGGCCACCAGTTTGTACGGCCAAGATCTCGACAATCACTTTGGCGACACCCAAGCCACGGGCCGCCTCAAAAATCGCCTTAGCCATCTCCGTACCAAGCCCGCTCCGGCGATAGCTCGACTCAACCATCAACTGAATGTCGCCGACATGTGACGACCAACCGGTCAAACGACGGACAGCGCTATATCCAACAATCTCACCATCATCGCGCACTGCCACAATTTGACGCCAGTTCTCAGCAGCACTCGCATTGACAAGCCGATTGATAATTTCGGGACTCTGTAAATCATCCTCAAGGTAGATCAGATCATCTTGGGGCAGTTGTTGGCCAAATCGCATCAACGCCGCTCGATCATCCTCCGCCAATGGGCGAATCGTGACCTGTTGGCCATTGCGCAACGTAATGGGCGTCGCTGCCTCTACGCGCATGGTCATGGTCCCTGTCCTTCCTACATTTCGCAATACTAATCAATACGCTCATCTGTGATGTCTGGATGCGTTTATTCGTGCAAATTATCACATAATCAAAGTATAACGAAATTTGTTCTTTTTGTCACGAGGAAAAAATAACCCCCATCATGTAGAGGCGTAGCATGCTACGCCTCTACATGATGGGCCAACACTTATCGTTTGACGGCGGCCACGACAGCCTCAGCAGTAATCCCGAGGTGCTGGTAGACCTCGCCCGCTGGTGCCGAGGCGCCGAAGCGGTCGATGGCGATAATCGTGCCATGCATCCCCACATAGCGGTCCCAGCCGAACGACACGCCGGCTTCGATGGCCACACGATTCGTCACACCAGCCGGCAAGACGTATGCCTTGTAGTCGGCCGATTGCTGCTCGAACAACTCGTGTGACGGCATACTGACCACGCGTGTGGGGATGCCATCGGCCTCGAGTGTGCTGGCTGCCTGCATGGCAATCGCCACCTCAGATCCCGTGGCAATCACGATCGCCTGTGGCTGACCGCCACTCGCCTCACGCAGCACATAGGCGCCACGGGCCACCTGTTGGGCTGGCGCAGCAGTATGATCGAAGGCCGGCAACTTTTGGCGGCTGAGAATCAACGCCGTCGGGCGATGCGTCTCGCTCAAGGCCACCTGCCAGGCCACAGCCGTCTCAGCACCATCGGCCGGGCGAATCACCACCAAGTTGGGCAAGGCACGCAACGACGCCAAGTGCTCGACCGGCTGGTGGGTTGGACCGTCTTCGCCGACGCCAATGCTATCGTGCGTGAAGACGTAGACCACTGGATGATGCGACAACGCCGCCACGCGAATCGACCCACGCATGTAGTCGGAGAAGGTCAAGAAGGTGCCGCCGTATGGGCGGATCCCGCCGTGCGCCGCCATACCGTTGAGCATGGCACCC
>VGPG01000181.1 GCA_016875555.1 Chloroflexota bacterium
CGGCGACATCTCGACGCTCGAATAACCCTCTCCGATTCGCCCTATCCACCCCACGTTGTTGACACAGCGTGGAGTGTGTTGGAGTCATGCCATGCCCCGTATTGGTGCAATTTTGATTGGTCAGTCGCCGCGACCCGATTTGGTCAAGCCACTCCAAAAAGCCAACCCGCATTTTCAATACATCGAATCTGGCGCTCTTGATTTCGTCGATGAAGCTGACATTCCAGCCACACCACGCGGCGAGTACATTTTGACCACACGACTCCGCGATGGGCGCATCGTTGAGGTGGATGAGAAGTTCCTCTTCCCCCTACTCCAAAAAGCCATTGCCGACGTCGAGCGACAAGGTGTCACCTTGAGCGTGCTCTTGTGCGCAGGCCCGTTTGATGGACTCTCCGGCGAAAAGCCGCTCTATCGTCCGACGGCCATGGCTAGTACCATCATGCACAGCCGTGGTTCCCAACGCATCGCCGTGCTCAGCCCCAACCAGACCCAGGCGAGTGCCATCAATCAGAAATGGATTGACCGCGGTTTCTCACCGATTATCCTCGTTGACCCTGGTCTCCCGGATGTCGAACTGGCACACTGGATTAAATCGCAGCTAAGCTTCACCAGTGTCGACCATTTAGTGATTGACTACGTCGGCCACCCAATTGAAAAGGCCAAGACACTCGAGCAAATTCTCAACATCTCGGTCATCGATCTCGGCAAGATTATCGGCGACATGTTGCGCCACATCACGCCTTAGGAGCACCTCATGCCACGTCATCCCTTTTTGCATGGCACCTACACCATCGCCCCAACGCCGTTTTTACCCAACGGCGACATCGATCGCGCCAGTTTGCCGACCATGGTCGACTTCTTGGCGAATCTCGGTGTGCAGGGCATCACTATTCTCGGCGTCATGGGTGAGGTCGACAAACTCGGCGACGCCGAGCGCGATACTATCATCGCCGACGTCGTCGCTGTAGCTGCCGGGCGCATTCGCGTCTGCGTCGGCACAAGTCACGTCGCCACCGACCGTTCGGTGGCCTTCAGCCGCCGCGCCGTCGAGCTCGGCGCTGATGCATTGATGGTCGCGCCACCCAAACTGGGCAAACCCAACGACGCTGCCCTACGCGCCCACTACCACGCCATCGCCAGTGCGGTTGATATCCCGATTGTGGTCCAAGACCACCCGTTGAGCAGTGGCGTCTTGATGAGCGTCGATTTCTTGGCCAATCTGGCCCGCGAAGCACCGACCTGCAACTACCTCAAACTCGAGGAGGAGCCGACCGCCGCCAAGACCACACGCATGCGCGCCGCTGCTCCCGACATGGTCATCTTCGGCGGCATGGGCGCCAACATGCTCCTCGAAGAGTTGCGCCGTGGCGCTGACGGTACCATGACCGGCTTCGGGTTTAGCGAGGTGCTCGTCAAAATTTGTACGCAGTGGTTTGCCGGCGACCACAATGGCGCAGCCCAGACTTTTTATCATGCCTGTCCGCTGATTCGCTACGAAAACCAGCCCGGCATCAACCTTGCCATCCGCAAGTATATCTACATGCGCCGTGGGGCCATCGCCCACGCCCATGTCCGTGCGCCATCGAGCCCGCTCGCCGCCGATGTGATTGCCGACCTCAACGATATTGTCACCCGCCTGGGCTTTGCCCACCATTTCGTCAAAGGAGCCTAAACATGAATCTTGGACTCAAAGGAAAACGCGCCGTTGTCTATGCCGCCAGCCGCGGTCTCGGCTATGCCTGTGCTCTCGGCCTCGCCCGTGAAGGAGTTAAACTCGTCATCGCTAGTCGCGATCAAGCACGCATCGACGCAGCTGCTGAGCGCATCCGCCAAGAGACCGGCACTGACGTCATCGGCGTAGCCGCTGATGTCAACACCCAAGCCGACATCCAAAAAGTCATCGACACCTGCGTCAATGCCTACGGCGGTCTCGACATCGCTCTCCACAACGCCGGTGGCCCACCTCCTGGTGGTTTTGATGCCGTCAACGACGCCCAGTGGTTGGCCGCATTCAACCAGAACCTGATGAGCTTTGTGTGGATGGCGCGCGGTGCCATGCCCCACATGAAGGCCAATAACTACGGGCGCTTGCTCACGATTGCCTCGTCATCCATTCGCCAGCCCATCCCTAACCTGATTCTCTCAAACGTGATGCGCGCCGGCGTCAACGCCCTCGCCAAGAGTCTCTCACGCGAGGTGGCCCAGCACAAGATTCTCGTGCACGTGGTTGGCCCCGGTCGCATCGCCACCGAGCGCATCGATGAACTCGACCGGGCTGCCGCCGAGCGCAGTAACACGCCGCTCGACCAAGTCAAATCAGCCTCACTGGCCACCATCCCAGCCGGGCGCTTGGGTGAGCCCGAGGAGTTCGCCAACTTCATCGTCTTCTTGTCATCTGAAGCTGCTAGCTACATGAGCGGCACATCGACGTTGATTGACGGCGCCGCCTCAAACGCCTTGCCCTAATCAAACACAAAAAACCGGCGGCACGGGGTACTCCCCGTGCCGCCGGTTTCATTTTTGCATATCCTACGGGAACGTCGCACCGGTCGTGTTGAATTTCACCGCCACATGCACCGTACTATCAACCAATGTACGATTGCCGAGCTGTCCATAGTCGTTATCGCCGACGCAATAGACTTTGCGACTAGATGCAATCGTACCGTTCACGGCACATACGTTGTACATAGTCGTATCAATGTCGACCACATCAAGAATGGTCGTCACCGTGCGCACCGCATATTGTGCAGGGATATACAAACTGTCGCCGAATTGTCCGTACGTATTGGTTCCCCAACACCAGATGTCAGTATCTTTGATGGCGCAGGTAAACTTCTCGCCTGCATCAACGGCAGTCACGCCAGTCAACTTGGTGGATGCATTTGTTTTGACTGACAGCGCACGCGAGCTGCTTGTCTGAGCGCCTTGACCGAGTTGGTAATCACGACCATACCCCCAACACATGACCTCAGTGTTCTTCATCAGGGCGCACGAATGGATAGATCCGGCCGATACACTTGATACCGCGCCGATTGCCACACCAGCTGCGGTTTTGAGTTGCGTGGCGGTTAGGGCTTTTTCGTTTACGCCACTGCGTCCATTGCCGATCTGACCGTACCCATTACTACCCCAGCAGTAGACATAGTTCCCCAGCTTGGGATTAGCCATCGCCACCGTCGCACACGTATGATCGCTGCCAGCCGAAATTCCCCGGGCTTTTGTCAACGGCACATACGAAATCGGCGTGCTACTTGATGGCGTCAACACTTGACGCGCCAATGAGTCTGCAGGTGCACGCGTGTGGTTTAAGCCGAGTTGACCTTGACTATTACTGCCCCAGCACCAGATCGAACGGCTTTGTGAACTACGAATGACACACCAGTGATGCATACCATTCGCAGTGCCCCCCACCGCAATCGCCACCGCATCACTGATATACTGACCACCACTCAATGCACCGCTACGTTGTGCCACATCATACGCAGATGATCCGCCCCAACACCAGACTTGACCACTTTTGAGGGCACACGTCCGTCTACCATTACTCGCAAGCTGTGATACACCGGTCAACGGCGTGTTGTCACTTAATACAACCCGCACTGCACCCGGATACACACCCGGTGCTTGATTCGACCCGAGCTGGCCGTTATCGTGCCGACCCCAACAATAGACACTCCCGGCCGTCACGGCACAACCAAAATACGTCCCTACGCTCACGTCACTTACGGTGGCAGCATGTACCGGTAATGCCGAAGGATGCAACCCAATCACCATCAACATTCCATACACGAGCCATATCCGCCATATGCGTCTATACGCAACCATACTCCCTCCTTGGTTTTCTATAACGTAAATGGTTACGGCATCAGTCTACTCCTATTTGTCAATATCGTCTATACTTTTTATACAAAAATACTTAACAATGTATTGAATATCGTGTCACATGTGACGTCATCTAACCATCTACTTTTGTCTTTACATTACACCGCATGCGCCCATACCCATCCAGCACACCGTATAATAGACACATCCCCGTACCAAACGAAAGGGCTCGTATGATTGACCTGATTGTTCGCAATGCCACGGTAGTCAACGCCGATGGGCGCCAACAACTCGACGTGGCCGTCCACGACGGCAAAATCGTCGCCCTCGGGCGTGGCAGTGCATTGCCTGCGGCCCACCACGAGGTCGATGCCGGTGGGCTCTTTTTACTGCCGGGCGTCATCGACAGCCACGTCCATGTGCGCGACCCGGGGCGCACCGAGCGCGAGGACTTTGCTACCGCCACCCGGGCAGCTGCAGTCTCTGGAGTGACCACCATCTGCGAGATGCCGATTGCCACGCCGTCGGTGCACAACCCACAAATCCTGGCCGATCGCATCAGCATCGTGCAACCCAAGGCCTACACCGATTTTGCCTTTTATGGTGGCGCCGCCGACGACAACCGTGGTGACATTCAATCGCTGGCCAATGCCGGCGTCATTGCCTTCAAAACATTTCGCACGGCGGTGCCGGTCGGCCGCGAAAAAGAGTTCATCGGCTTGTGTTGCCCCGACCCGGGCGCCTACTACGTCGTCTTGCAAGAGACCGCCAAAACCGGCCGCCCGGCAGCAATTCATGCCGAAGACGAATACATTCTCAAGCGCCTCGCTGATGACCTCAAAGCCATCAACGACAACGGCCCCATGAGTCATAGTCGGGCTCGACCACCCGTGGTCGAAGAGGCATCAGTCGCGCAATCAATCGCCCTAGCACGCGCTGCCAACGCGTGGTTGCACGTCGTACACGTCTCGAGTCCATACTCGGTCGACATCATCCGGCAGGCGCGCGCGATGGGCGTCAAAGTGACCTGCGAGACCTGCCCGCCGTACCTCTTTTTGACCGACGAGGATCTGGCCAAACACGGACCCTACGCCAAGACCAATCCGCCTGTGCGCAACGAAGAGTTGGTCGAGGAGATGTGGCAGCGGGTGGCCAACGGCGACATCGACATCATCGGCACCGACCATTCGCCCTTTTTGGCTAGCGAAAAAGAGCCGCACTGGGACAACATGTGGGCGGCGCCTCCGGGTGCGCCCGGCATCGAGATTCTCGTGCCCCTGATGCTCACTGCAGTGGCATACGGGCGCATCTCGCTCGAGCGCATGGTGTCGGTACTGAGTTACAACACGGCCCAGATCTTCGGCTTGGCCGGGCGCAAAGGAATCATTGCCGTCGGCGCCGATGCCGATTTCATCTTGGTTGACCAAGCTGCCGAAGGGCGCATTGACGTCAACACGTGGGAGAGCAAATCGCGCGTGACCGCCCGCTTGTGGCACGGCAAACAGACGCGTGGCGAGGTGGTCAGCACCTACGTACGCGGCAAGTTGGTCGGTCATCGTGGGCAAGTTGTCGGCGAGGCCGGTTGGGGTCAATTTGTGGCCCCAACGCCACGCGTCGTTGAGCGCCCATTTATCTAAAGCAAGGACACATCATGATTCCACCCAACACCCTCAAAGCCAAACTGGCGCGCGGAGACGTCGCCACCGGCACACTGGCCATGGACCTGCGGTCACCGGCGTATGTGCATATTCTGGCCGATGTGGGATTCGACAGCATCTTCTTCGACCTCGAGCACGGCATGTACGACCTGCCACTCGTCGCCGACCTGATCGGTGTAGCCCGCTTGCGCGGCATCACGCCGATTGTGCGTGTCCCCGATACGCGCTACGGCGACATCGCCCGCGTCCTTGACGCCGGCGCCCAAGGTATCATGTTGCCCCGCATCGACACAGTCGATCAGGTGCGCGCCGCCCTCGACTGCATCAAATACCCGCCCATGGGTCAACGTGGGGCGGCCTCGGTACGTGGCGCCACCAACTACCGCGAAGTGCCACCGCAAACCCTGATTGCCGGCATGAACAACGAGACCATGGTGATTGTGCAAATCGAGCGCGCCCAAGCCGTGGCCAATCTTGATGCACTGGCGTCACTCCCCGGTGTTGACATGCTACTCGTCGGCCCATATGA
>VGPG01000182.1 GCA_016875555.1 Chloroflexota bacterium
AACCATGCCGACGAGTTGGTGGTCAACAATGGCACGTACATAGGTGTCAAGCGCACCAATGTGCTCACAGCGTTGTGCACCCACACACGCAATACCAAAGCGCTGTGTCAGGCGGATGGCGGTGGTGGTGGCCCGGGTGGCCGTTATTTGGCCCATGGCGTGCGCCCCATCAAGGAGTGTGGTTGCGCCGTGGCGCTTGATGACTCGCACACGGGCGCGCGGTTGTATGACCCCTGCGTCGATGCGGGCGATGTAGTTGGGCAGTCGTCGAATCCCATGACTGATGATGCCACGCTGTTCGTTGGTGACGATATGTGTGGCACATACCTCGGCATGTCGTGGTGTGAGTTGGCATGCGCGGAACATGCGATACACGAATTGGTGGAGCGCTTGAGCAGTGATGGAGTGCATGAGGTGAACTCGCAAATACAAAACGGCCGCCCATGGGCGACCGTTTTGTGTGAAAACTCGAGGATTAGTTAAGGGTAACGCCAGTGGTGATTGAACCATCGGCCAGACCCTTGAGGATCTCGTCCATCTTCGCCTTGACTTCGGCTGGAATTGCACCGTCGGCCTTGTTGTATGAGGCCAACCCGATACCACCGTTTGACGCATCATACACGGCTACGCCATTGGTGAACTTGCCATCAACCACGTCCTTGATGGTCAAGAAGACGGCCTGGTCAACGCGCTTCATGGCGCTTGAGATGATCTTGTCTGAACCAGGAGCAGCGCCGTTCTGGAAGGTGGTGACATACTCGTCCTGGTCGACACCGATGACGAATGCACCAGCCTCAGCAGCGGCTTGAATGCCACCTGAACCGGTCTGACCGCCAGCACCGAAGATAACGTCGGCGCCCTCAGCCATGAAGCTCTTGGCAGCCTCGGCACCACGAGCACGGTCGGTGAAGCTGTCGATGTAGACGGCCTTTACGTTGATGTCGCTCTTGACTGACTTAGCGCCAGCCTCGTACCCCTTAAGGAACTTCTGCACAGGTGGAATCTCGATGCCACCGACGGCGGCAATCGTGCCACTCTGGCTCATTGAAGCGGCCAATGCGCCTGCCATGTAGCCAGCCTGGTCCTCAGCGAAGACCAAGCCGCGTACGTTTGGCAATGCTGGGTCATAGGCGAAGTCAACAATGGCAAACTTGGTGTTCGGGAACTTCTCTGAAGCGGCTTTGACGGCATCGCCCATCATGAAGCCTACGGCCACCACAACTTCACAACCCTGATCGACCAATGACTGAATGTTCTTGTCGTAGTCGGTCTGAGCCTGTGTCTCGATGTACTTGATGGCAATGCCGAGATCGGCTTCAGCCTTCTTCAAGCCGTCGAATGCGTACTGGTTGAAGGTACCGTCGTTGATTTTACCAACATCGGTGACCAAACCTGCTTTACAACCGGCTTCGGCTGCTGGAGCCTCGGCGGCTGGGGCGGTTGCACCACAGGCTGCCATAATCATGGCGCCTACGAGCAACAGCGCAGCGAACAGTGACTTGCGCATCACAACCTCCATTGCGTTTCCGCAGAAATCTGTTACGTGTGCAGTATCTATTGACTGCACTGATTGATGATTATACTGACATCTTCTATGTGATGCAACCAATCTGACTTGTTTTCGGCATAATCACCCGTACTAGTGAGTGACGGTGCAATTCGACGGCATGTAATTCGATGGCATTTATGGAGCATTCATACAATCGGAGTACAATACAGGAAATGTCCGCTTTGACACCTTTCTGGCAAAGGCGTTGAAGACGTCGAAAGTAGTGCAGCTATGACCAACGAACCACTGTTCGATGAGCGATTTAATCCACTCCAACTCTGTATGGGGTTGTGTACCATCCAACACATGTCTCGTGAGAAGGAGTATCATCTGGTCACAGTGGTGCCACTGCGGGATGCATCGAGCATGTTTAGTGCACTCCAAAAGCGTGCTCGCGTGGAAGGGTACACGGTATGGATGCGTGCTACGCCTGAGCAAACGGGTGCAGTTGAATTGCTTTTTTCTCCGGGTGTGCCAACACGTACGCCGAGTCGTTGGATTCTGGCGACGCTGTTGTTTTTGGCAACCGTAATCTCAACACTCGCATGTGGCGCTCTCTATCGTGGCATTGACATATTCACCAATCCGTGGGGTATCCTCCAAGGGTGGCAATTTGCAGGAGCGCTGCTGTTAATTCTAGGTATACACGAACTCGGCCATTATCTGGTTGGGCGTTGGTACGGGGCACCAGTGAGCCTTCCATACTTTATTCCACTTCCGCCACCGTTGAGTTTTACTGGTACATTGGGCGCCGTCATAGTCCAGCGTGAGCCCATGCAAAATCGCAAAGTATTAATTGATGTGGGACTTGCCGGGCCGTTTGCTGGACTCGTGGTAGCAGTACCGTTGTTGTTGTACGGGCTATCGATTTCTACGGTCGGTCAAATGCCAACCACAGGCTACCTGCAAGAGGGGAATTCGGCCTTCTATTTATTGGCCAAATTAGTCATGTTTGGTCAGGTGTTGCCTAATAATGGTGTAGACGTGCAACTCAGCGATATCGCGTTCGCTGCGTGGATAGGGCTGTTGGTAACGATGTTCAACTTGCTACCAATCGGGCAACTAGATGGCGGGCATGCCGCATACGCAATTCTTGGCCCGTCTGCAGTCTATCTGGCCTACGCCACCATTGCATTTTGTTTCATGCTAGGGGTGTTCGTTGATAATACTTGGCTTATTTGGGGAGTCATTGCGTTGATGGCAAATCCACGCCACCCTGCTCCGTACGATGACGTGACGCCTGTAGACTGGCGTCGCATGATCTTGGCACTTCTGGCGGCAATCGTGCTGCTCTTTTTGCTCACCCCATCGCCGCTCCAAGTTGTCCCCGGTGTGGACGGCACTATTGGGTAATGTAGAGCGGGTTACTCATCATCCACGGGAGTTTACTTTTGTAGGACTCGATGCGATAAACGCCGCTCGTGTTGACGGTCATCAACAACTGGCGTTGCGCTTCTTTGAGCACCTGTCCGTTATGAATCAAACGAACTGGGGCATTGACGCCAAGATCGATTTTTAGGGTAATTGGCCCTTCCGACAAAGAGGCGATGTCACCTGCATACCAGTTGTCTGAGCCACGAAATGCCCGAAACTCGACGTTTGGACAATCGCCTTCCATGCGATTTACCATGTAGCTCCGCCCCTGGGCGAGTGCCCCATAGAGCATGCGTAGCGCCGACGCAAAGTTGCCAGGTAGCCGTTCGGGTAGCCACATGTAATTTGTGAATGTTCCGAACATCCATTGATACGGAAAGACCTGCACGCGACCGATGGGAGTCGAGCGCAAGAATGCGTGTACGTCGACACCGAACACGCCGAAGGCCCGTTTGCCAGACATGTTCAATGCGTCCCACCACTCAATGGTGGCACGAGTCGGTCCGCGGAGTGCTTGTCGAGGCAAGAAGTAGTTGTAGAGTGAATTGTAGGTGTTCAGTGATTCGCCCCAATCACTCATAAAGTTCCACAGTTCGATGCCAATACTCCGCCCAGTGCTGTTAGTCGGCATATTCACATTCCAGTCGTCCCAACGGTATACGCCTTTGAACTGGTTGTAGCGCTGTTCATCGGGGTGTGCGATGATGCCGAATCCCCCACGATCGTAGACCTGGTCAATGAACGATTGAGGAGGTTGGCTGTTTGAGATGACTTGTTCGAGGTTACACGCAATAAAGTGATTGTGAAACGGTGTTATTTCTTGGTCTACCACGACCATCACCTTGTCGTGCCAACCGTGTTCGAAACGGCCATCCAGGGTGTCGTGATCGGTGATTATAATCCACTCGAGACCAGCGGCTTGTGCGGCAGCACAAATGTCAGGAATGGTGCCACTGCCATCTGAGTAATGAGAATGAATGTGCAGAGCGCCTGGACTAACATGCATGAGCGTTACCTTACTACATTAATACAGATACGGAACAAATTTCGCAACCGTTTTTGAGTATACGGCATAAGCAGAGAACTTTTGGCGCAAAAACGCCTCTTCACGTGTTGCTTTTTGGTCGAACCAAATCGCCAGTATCACACATCCACATCCAGCCACCCAGCTACCCATGAATACCGCATACCCGATTGACACCCCAATCACCGCTACATAGATTGGATGGCGCATGTAAGCGTAGACACCGTGTGTGACAAGTTCGCCGTCATTGAGAGGTTTGGGGTATGGCGTCAAGTTGCGCCCTAGGTGAGAGAATCCCAAAACCAACAATACTATGGCACTGACACTGAGGAATACGCCAACAAGCTGGTTGAATAGTGTGCTCGTTGTACGCCACGGGTCGAAATATCCTACAATAAGGATGAGCGCAATAATTGTGAATTGGCCAACAACCCATCCCCCGCCTCGTGTTGGTGCAGTATTTGCCATAGGTGCGCTCCTCGTACAACGGTCTATCAGAAGAACTGCAGTTATTATGACACAAATCAACTCGACCACATACCCGCTCCACATCTTTGATGAGCACAATTATGGGCGCATTCAGATGCGTGGAACCGATGCGCTGAGTCTGTTGCAACGGCTGACCACTAACGACATGCTCAAGTTACAACCCGGTCATGGGTGTCAGACGGTATTGACGACTCCAATCGGGCGCATTATTGATGTGCTGCACGTCATCCATGCTGGCGACGTGATTTGGGTAATCACCAGTAACAATCAAGGGCCGACGGTCTACAATCATCTCAAAAAGAACATTTTCTTCAACGACAAGGTGACCATTGCACCGGCAGGTCGTGCATATGCACAACGTGCGATTTACGGCGAAGATGCGACGCAATGGCTCGAACAGACATATGCGGTGTCGCTCTCCCAACTACCGATCTGGCATGTAGCCCACCATGACGAGATGATGCTGTGTCGGATATCCCCGGTGGGTGGTGCGGGCTGGCGCGTATTGTGGCCGAATGAGCGCGCACACGGCGATGTGCTGGCCGGATTACCAACGCTCACGTCAGATCACCTTTCATGCTGGCAAATCGAAGCAGGTGTCCCCGAGTTTGGTACAGAATTAACACTCGACTACATCCCACTTGAGGCTGGATTATGGTCGGCGATTAGTTTTGCCAAAGGGTGCTATGTTGGCCAAGAAATTATTGCACGCATGGAGAGTCGTGGCCGCCTCGCCAAAACACTCACACGGGTGCGTTTAAATGCGCCACATCCCACCCCAACGCCGATTGTGACGACTGCTGGCAAAGAAGCAGGCGTGCTTACGCGCATGACGCATTCTCCACGATTTGGGTACATAGGGCTGGCGTATCTCTCCACAAAAGTAGAACCCGACGTGACGTTGCATATCGACGGCGACGAGATGAAACGCTGTGATGAAGTTTGGTCCGTTGTCGCACCGTAAGGAGTCATACGATGACACACCCTGTCGAACGCATTTGCCCTGATTGTCGTGCAAGTCAACCGCTTTCGTCGCATTACTGTGCGACTTGTGGCTCGCAACTCGAACGATTTTTGCCTGTGCCAGCACGTCAGTGGCTCCCTGCCTCGGTGCGACAGCACCTCAACCACCCGATTGTCAAAGGGGTGGCCATGGGGGCACTGGCCATCGTGGTTGAGGTGGGAATCAACGTTATTCGTCATATGTTGACGAATCGGGCGTCGGCGCACCTCGCCACGCTCAAATCGAGTGACATACCGTCTGATACCACGTCGCGTCGTACTGGAACGCGCACCGTCGTGCAGGCGCGTCGCCGCTTTTGGCAAAAAAGCGATAACCGTGGCAATATTCGCAGTGAAGAACAAATTACCTGGCAACGTTCAGATCACTAATCGTCGAACTATTGAACGCTCTGTGACGTCCGATTGAGATGGACGTGTCGGCATACCGGCCGCTTGGATGCAGGAAGCGTATGAATCACCGACTAGAAGCATGTCCCAATTTAATTCGCGCCCAT
>VGPG01000183.1 GCA_016875555.1 Chloroflexota bacterium
TGTGTTGAAAGCTCGTGTTGAATCAACGGGAGCGGCAATTGCGTAAGAATACCTGCACCATCACCGCTCTTGCCGTCTGCGGCCACCGCACCACGATGTTGCATGCGCGCAAGCGCAGTTAATGCCATTGATACGACATCGTGCTGGGCTTGACCATTGAGACGCGCAACAAATCCAATGCCACACGCATCATGTTCGAAGCGCGGATCATACAAGCCTTGGGCTGCGGGGAGGTGTGGTACGCTCATGCTGAATCCTCTCAGGTGGATACGGCCTTTATACCGCTATGCTGATTGTGGGTACTGTGGAGGCTATAGACAAAAAAACCAGCGTGCACGCCGTTCGTGGAGTGCTGCCGGTGCTTCATTGCAAAGTATTATTCGGTAGCATAACTATATTAACTTGTGATAAAAATGTCAAGGGCATTTTCATGATTATTTGGTAATAAATAGCCTCCACACACCCAGTGAGGGGCGTGTGGAGGCCGTTGCAGAGGAGTTAGTTTCTACTATACTTCGCTGTACGCAGCCTCACCATGCTGTGAGCTGTCGAGACCAGCTTGCTCTTCTTCTTCGCTCACACGAATTTTCATCGTTGCATCGATAATCTTCAGCAAGACGAAGGTTACGAAGGCGGCATAAGCGGCGACCACGGCAACTGCAATCACCTGGATCACAAGTTGTCCTGGGTTACCGTACAACAAACCGTCAAACCCAGCACTGTTGACCGTTGTAGTGGCGAAAACGCCGGTCAGGATGGCGCCGACGATACCGCCCACACCGTGCACTCCGAAGACGTCGAGTGAGTCGTCAACACGACCGCGCACAATGTACTCGGTGGCAAAGAAACAGATCAACCCAGTCACCAAACCGATGATTAGTGCGGCCATGGGCGTAACAAACCCAGCTGCGGGCGTGATCCCGACCAAGCCTGCAATAGCACCTGCTGAGGCGCCCAACACGCTCGGACGGCGGTGACGCATCCAGCTTGCACCCAACCAGGCTAACATGCCAGCGGCAGCAGCGGTGTTGGTGGTGACGAATGCACTTGCGGCCAAACCATTGGCGCCAAGTGAACTACCGGCGTTAAATCCGAACCAGCCGAACCACAACAAACCGGTACCCAACAGGGTGTATGTGGCGTTGTGTGGTTGCATGGACTCGTTGCCGTAGCCGATACGCTTGCCCAATACAAGGGCACACACTAGGGCCGATACACCTGACGTGATGTGCACGACCGTTCCGCCGGCGAAGTCAAGTGCACCAAGCTCGCGAATCCAACCGCCGACGCCCCAAACCCAGTGTGCAACCGGTGCATACACCACGGTAGCCCACAACAAGGCGAATACGGCAAACGCAACAAAACGCTTGCGCTCTGCAAAAGCGCCCGAAATCAAGGCTGGTGTGATGATGGCGAACATCATCTGGAAGGCCATAAAGGTGAAATGCGGGATGGTGGCAGCATAATCGACATTTGGCTCCATGCCAACGCCGTTCAACCCGACCCAGTCTAGACCACCAATGAAGCCACCAACAGTTGGTGAGAATGCCAGTGAATAGCCCCAAAACACCCATTGCACACTGATGAGTGCCAAAATGAAGAAGCTGTGCATCAATGTCGAAAGCACGTTCTTCTGCCGCACCATACCACCGTAGAAGAAAGCCAACCCCGGGGTCATCAACATCACTAATGCGGTCGAAACCATGACCCATGTCGTATCTGCACCGTTGATTGCGTCCATGTGAAACCTCCAATGTAAGCGAAATTTGCGTATGCTCGCGCTCAGTACCGTGCGTCGATGCGTCGTCGCTGCCGCAGAGTATCTACCAATATGGATGCGATCGAGGGAACGTTTGCAGCGTTGCAATACGTTACTTCCTTACCTGATCGGGGGTCCCGAATGAAATTGTTGTGTCGTGTAGGAACGGGTGTGTAGGTGGTGTGGGGTGGTATCACCCCACACCGAGAATTCCGCTTTAGGCGTCGTAGTACATGAAGAACTCGTATGGGTGCGGGCGCAACGCCACGGACACCACATCCTTTGAGCGCTTGATGTCGATGAACGACTCGATCAGGTCTTTGCTGAATACACCGCCCTTGAGCAAGAACTCGTGATCTTCCTCGAGTGCATTCAACGCCTCGGCCAAGCTACCGGGTGTGCTGCGAATGTGTGACTTTTCTTCAGCCGACAATTCGTAGATGTCAACATTCAATGGCGCTGGTGGCTCGATTTTGTTCTGAATGCCGTCCAAACCGGCCATCATCATGGCTGAGAAGGCCAAGTATGGGTTGGTGGTCGGATCTGGGAAGCGCACTTCGACGCGGCGTGCCTTCGGTGAATCCGAATAGGTCGGAATACGAATGGCGGCCGAGCGATTACGCACTGAGTAAACCAAGTTAATTGGTGCCTCAAAGCCTGGTACCAAACGGCGGTAGCTGTTGGTGGTTGGTGCACAGATGGCCAACAAAGCCGGTGCATGCTTCAACACACCACCAATGTACCAGCGGGCTGTATCCGACAACAACGCATATCCGTTCTTGTCGAAGAAGAGTGGCTGGCCGTTCTTCCACAAGCTCTGGTGCACGTGCATACCGCTACCGTTGTCGCCGAAAATTGGCTTGGGCATAAAGGTGGCTGAGTAACCGTGCTCTTTGGCCGTGTTGCGCACCACGTACTTGTACTTCTGCAGTTTGTCGGCCATCGTCAACAAGGTGTCAAAGCGCATGTCAATTTCACACTGACCAGCCGTGGCTACCTCGTGATGGTGCAATTCGATGTCAATGCCGATGTCGGCCATCTTGAGGATCATCTCTGAACGGATGTCCTGCAAGGTGTCGGTTGGTGGTACGGGGAAGTAACCCTCTTTGTAGCGAACACGATACCCCTTGTTGCCACCCGGGACCTCAGCGCCACTGTTCCAGATGCCTTCTGGGCTGTCCAAGAAGTAGTAGCCCGAGTTTGACGTCTGGTTGAAGCGCACATCGCTGAACATGAAGAACTCAGCTTCAGGGCCGAAATAGGCCGTATCAGCAATGCCGGTGCTCTTCAGGTATTCTTGGGCTTTGCGTGCCACATAACGTGGGTCGCGTGAATATGGCTGGCGTTGGAGTGGATCGATGACGTCACAAATCATCACCAACGTTGGAATCTTGCAGTATGGGTCGATAAATGCGCTGCTTGGGTCAGGAATCATCAACATGTCACTCTCGTGAATGGCTTGGAAGCCCTTGATTGATGAACCGTCAAACCCCAACCCCTCGACCATCATGTCTTCGGTCAAGCGTGAGGCTGGTAACGAGTAGTGCTGCCATCCACCAAACAAATCGGTGAAGCGAGTATCAACGATCTGAATGTTCTTCTCCTTGATGAGCTGGAGAACGCCTTTTGCATCAAGTGCCATGATCTCTCTCCTCTTGTCTTCCTCTGCAGTAAGTCACCCGTCGTGTCACTCACGACGCCACTCGCTTCGTTGCTTCGCCGCTCGCTCATTGAGTTGCTTTGTGGATTAGTAGTAGTATAATTTGCACGAATAACTTGCGAAAGGTATATTCCACACGAATTGTGAGTGGTGTTTTTGGTTATTTTTCACAAATACCATTTGTATAAAGTGTACAAATGAATTGATTTTGCCCGATTCGCCACACAGGGTATGCCTACAAGCAGCTGGAGACTGCAATTCGTCCACCAGTTACTTGTCGAGTGGACGTGCAGGATCTTCTAGTAGCGCAATGATTTCGTCAACATAAAACGTCCCTGCATCTCCGCTCCCGTCCGGATTATCATCGAGTACGATGGCCTCGATGATAATCGGTGCCTGGAGACGACCAGTCCCAGGGGTAATTTGATTCCAGGCGGCAAACTGCGTGGGAATGGGTACAGTGACACGGCGCCACCCAGTACCGCCTAGTGGTGCAATTTGTAATTGAACGATGGCGCCGTCACCTCCTTTGAGCCATAATTTGAGTTCATGACTCTGGTTATTGCCGTAGAGCGCAAGTGATATGGCATATGCATGTGCCGGTACAAACAATGGGCGACGATGCCTGAAGACAACATAGCGATTGCCTGAAGATGGGAACGCATAGTCGAGTCGTAGCGCACGCGTTCCGTGATAGACGACCTGTTGTTGTGTGTGGAGCGTGCCATAGGGCTCATCACCACGCACCCATGTTTGTGTGCGACCCTCAAACGACGTAATCGGTACCGTTTGCAGGGGTGCTGCGTGTTGTGGTTGAGGGGTGAGTAGGTGAAACGCACTAAATGACGGCTTCGGTAGCGTCATGTCATCACTGCCACTGCCCCAGGCAAGTAATCCGTAG
Source organism: Chloroflexota bacterium (assembly GCA_016875555.1). Taxonomy (GTDB): domain Bacteria; phylum Chloroflexota; class Chloroflexia; order Chloroflexales; family Roseiflexaceae; genus UBA965. The sequence continues at coordinate 4,321 of VGPG01000183.1, forward strand.
GGATTGTGTGCTTCGTCTTTGAATGCATACCAGAAGATGACAGCCACGCCTGCATCCCATAACAAGGGAAAACTCTGCGTCAGGTAGTCTGCTTGTTGGAGTGGTGTGGCACTCGGTGGGTCGCGGTCGCTTTTGCCGCTCCCCCAGCCAAGCTCTGTCACCCATAGTGGGCGCCGACCATAACGCGCGTGTAGACCGTCGAGGTAATGGACGGATTGTGCCAATCCCGAATACTGCGGATGATGCGGGTTCACGTACGGATGAATGGCCACAATGTCAACGGCGTACCAGAGCCCAGCATCAGCGGCACGTTCCAAAAAGCCCATGTTGAACGGATTGACACCAGCAGAGACGATGACCGCTTCGGGCGCCACTTGTTTGATGGCCCGGGTGGTCAGAATGACAAGGCGCGCATACGCGACTGGATCTGGACTCGGCCGCCAAAAGAGTTGATTATCCGGTTCGTTCCAGATTTGCCAGTAACGGATGACATGTCGATAGCGTGCCACGGTCTGCGCTGCCCATGCCGCAAACCGTGCAGCATCTGGTGCCGCAAATGAGTTGTTGTACGGATCATCGAGTGGGTCAAGGGTTGCCCAACCGGGTGGGTGACCAAGTACGGCCAAAATGTTCAGATGATGCGCCGTGAGCGCTGCGAATGTGTCATCGTAATACTGCCATTCAAACGACGTTGGAGTGCGCTGAATGCGGTACCAATGGATGTCTTCACGCACCCATGCAGTGCCACTGTCGGCGACGATGTCAGCGGCCACGGGAATCGTACTTCTGAAGTGCAAACGTGAGGCAAGATGCGTGTTGAGGCCTTTCTGGGGGGCTGAGACATGTGTGCCCACGAAGCGCTCTTGCACTGGGAGCGGTGGCCGCGCATGCCACACGCTGGTGCACACAGCAATGCAAATCCACAGACGCAATATGTGGTTATGGTGCAACAACATACACCATCACTGCGTTACTTTGTGCATGGAGCGTGCCACTACCATCACGAATTTCAATTGGTTCGAGAATACTTTGTCCAACATACTCCATACGGATGCGATACCGATACTGTAGTACTTGTGGTGTATCAACGGTTGCATGCAGGATTAACGCGTCCGGCGAGAGTCGCACACTGGATGGTGCAGTGCTATGTAGTTGGTTTACCACGCGACTCAAGGCGCTCTGCGGATCGACAATTGTGACATGCGGGATAGCCCCAAAGAACGCCATGCTGACGGTTACGGTGATTTCATCGCCCACAAGAAATGTTTCACCGTCTTGTACCAATGAACCATCAGTGTGATACATCTGTAACCAGATGGCCGCTTCGCCGGTGGGAGCCGGTTGATTGCGTGGGCGAGCAATACCTACAAGTACATCAGCATTCGCTTGAATTTGACTCTGCTGTCTGACGGGTTGTGCAGGGGTCATCACTCCTGAGTGCACCACTCTTCCGCGTTCGTTGCGGATTTGTATGGGAGTGGTTGTTGATAACGCGGGCAACAACATGGGATGTTGTGACCAGATACGCGCATTTGAAATGCTATCACCCCATCCATTGACTCCACGCATACTGAGTAATTGAGTGCCGAGTTGGGTGCGCATTTCAGGTGCCACATTGAGATGTGATAG
>VGPG01000184.1 GCA_016875555.1 Chloroflexota bacterium
CGTCAGCTTCGTATACCGGTGAAAAGTGCGCGGGGATGGTCTTGACGGGGAGCATGCCTTCATTGACATTGCGCGGGAGCATCAGCGATGGCCGTAATTCGATAGTGCCGTAGGTCGTCGTACCCGTCAACACCTCTTGCATAAATGCATCATCGCTGGGCGGATCAAGGAGCACACCTGGTGAGGTAGCAGCAAGTTCTACATCGGTCAACATGGCAAAAAATTCGTGTTGACGCCCTTCGACCAACAAGAACTGCCCGACACGCAACGATTCGATGGCGTGTGCGCCGTCAATGCGTGCCGTCAGACCATCGGTGAGCGAGCCACTAACAATGACTCCAAGTCGTGCGCGTTGCGGCATAACACGGTTCCTTTGTGATGAGCAAACGGTGCTTTATCAGCATTATACCGTAGCAATTTCAAAGAGGCGTGGGTGGGAGCAATGCTCACCACCCACGAGGTGTGGAAACCGGGTTGCCCCGGGAGGTATAGGGGGCGACGTGAAGCGAAATATCGTTGCCGATATTGTGATGACCGTCGCAATCACCACGTTATGCCCTAACTATACCACGCCAAATCTGCGCAAACATAAGAGATTCATAAGAGGAATCTGAAAATTACATGGTATGCAGATGTGGCATCATAATCACTCATGATAATCAAACCCAGCAATCATCCCTTGGGTAATTTCGCGGCGTAACCAGATGTCAAGAATTTGACCAGAGATGGCCGTGGATGGTGGCGTAGCCGGCATGGCGTCACGATTAAACCAGCGTCCATCGGCCAATTCTTCGGCATCAATTTGAATGTCGCCACTTTTGTACTTTGCCAGAAATCCGACCATGACTTGATGGGGAAACGGCCAGTTTTGGCTGCCGACGTACCGAATTTGATGGACTTCGACGCCGACCTCTTCGCGGACTTCACGTGCCACGCACGCCTCGAAACTTTCTCCTGGTTCTACAAATCCGGCCACAAGACTGTAGCGATTGCCCCAGCCGGTTTTGGTCGTCAACAAGACCCGATCAAGCCCATCATGAATGAGCACAATGATGGCGGGACTAACCGGAGGGAAAATTTCGAACGCACAGGGGTCACAGCGGTATCCCCAGTTATTCTCTATGGCACGATACGGCTTACCACAACGGGTACAAAAGCGATGGAGCGTACGAAACTCGACGAGTTGTTTGGCATTGCTCGCTGCTGCCACCACGTCAGGAGCCACACCGGGATGATTCATCAACGTGCGCAGATTAACCGCTTGTAGCCCTTCAGAGAGTTCACAATCAGCCGCGACTACCGCTGCGTGCACGGCCACATCGCCTTGCGTCCCCAGCGGAAAGTGTTGTGCAATCGTGATACTCTGCGGTCCATGCGGGTCACCGACCAGTGGTTCGGCAGGTGCGTTCACATCGACCACCAGATCTTCACCCCGCATGACATACCAGACATGGCGCTTGCCTTGTGGCCGTTTGGGCGGGTACACGCGAATAAATGGCTCCATGATGACCTCTTTGTCTGTTGTTATACGCTACTATCGTCTCCGGGACGATTGAACCAACGAAAGAAAATGACCGTTAGAATGGCAAAGTAAATCAACCCGCCAAACAACCACATAATCAGACCAGCCAGCTCTTGATCGGCCTGTGCGGTCATGCCCCACGGCCGCGACACGCCTTCATATGCCGGATACACCACAAATCCCGCAAACGTCAACAACGCACCGATAATCGTCGGCGGAATGGACATGAAGAAGAGGTAAATCATGAGTGCCCCCGGCGTTGAACGTGGCAACTGTGGCAACTGACTATACACCGGCCACCATGACAAAAACGCCCCGACGGTGAACATCACATGCTCAAGCACATGGACATTTTGATCGCGCACAGCCAAATCATAGTTGGCTGGCACATGCCAACCAATCAAAATCGCATTTGAAATCAGAAAAACCGCAACAGGGCTAAAAATGGTTTGTGCTAATGCTAACACGCTGTTGTTTCGCAACAAAACGCTACCGAACGAAGCCGGTATACTGCCGATCAAGAGAATCGCCACTGGAATCATCAGAATGAGATGTTGCACCATATGCATTGACAACGAGACCAGCGAAAGCGTGTCAATGGGAGAAACGAGGGCAACAATCATCAATACGAGGGCCAACAAAAACCGATTCCGCTCAATGACCGTCGCTGGCGTCACACCCCAACGTACCGCGAGTGGTCCAGTGATGAGCAAATAGAGTACGGTTAACAACGTCAACCCGGCAATCAGGCCGGGATCAAAATTCCACGCATATACATTCATGAACACGTCCTCAAAAGATGTACCGCATGTATCTTACATCATTCAGCGCTTTACAAAACAAAAAACCGCCACAGGTCACTGCCTGTGGCGGTTTCTTATCAGAAATTAACCAGCGATACCGACGTGATATGAAAAGAGTGTCAGCATAAGCAATACGAGTGAAACGGCCAACAAAAACGGCACAATGAACAAGAACTGAAAGATCTTGAAGTCACCCTTAAGGTGCATGAAGTACAATACGACTCCCACACCTTTGGCAAGCATCAAGACGATCAAGATGGCCAAGAAGAGTTCATGCAAGAAGAGATCCTGCACCAAGAAGATTGCCACTTCAATGGCGGTGACGATTGCAAGTACTAGACCAACTATCCAATAAAAGCGCGTACTGTGCTCGGTGTGAGCCTCGTGATGCTCCACATGCGTGTCATGGTTTGCCATGCACCCCTCCTACATCAAATAGACGATGGTGAAGATTGCTACCCACACCAAGTCAACGAAGTGCCAATAGAGACCACCCAGTTCAATGTCCATCGGATTCTCTGGTGAATCAGGGTACTTATTCACTTTTACATATACTGCAAGCAACCAGATGATACCGATGGTCACGTGCAATCCGTGGAATCCGGTCATGACGAAGAATGTGACACCGAACAGACTTGGCACGATAGCCGCTTTGTGCCCGTGATCCTCGCCGAGCGTGACGATTGATGGATCAAGATTGAGCGAAGCGATGGTGTTGTACACTTCATCGCTAATGTGCAATGCGTACGACGGAGCCAACTTGAGACCGACGTGATACAAGTGCATGAACTCGTATACCTGACCGCCAACGAACGACGCACCGAGCAAGATGGTGGCCATCTGCCAGAAGCGGAACTTCTTCCAGTCTCGCGCTTTAGAGGCTGCCAACGCCAACACCATAGTCAACGAGCTGGCGAGCAACAATGACGCCAACACGGTGGTCAACTCGATACCGAGATAGTTGAGGCGTGGGTCGAGCTCCTTGAGGATACCCGCACCGTTTAACATTTCTTTGGTGCGTGCATAGAAAATCAAGTGTGTGACAATCAAGGTTGCGAAAAACAACGTTTCGGAACCGATGAAAGCCCACAATCCCAACTTGCGGCTATCCACACCCATCGAACCGACAAGCGGCTTTTGGTTGGCTTCGCCGTGGTGTGCATGACTTGCAGAACTGCTCATGAATCCTCCTCATCACGCGCGGCAACCCGGGGTTGCCGCGCGGTCAATGCTTCTAGTGGTGGTGCCCTAAGTAGGGTGAGTCCTTGCGTGAATCAACGACCCAACCGCGAATTGCATAGAACACCATGACTGCGCCGATAGCGATAAACACGAGGGCGGCCACACGCGTGGGCAAGCCCAAGATGGCTTGGTTGATGTAGATGAAACCAAGTGATGCAATCGTCAATCCACCGGCCAGAATCATCGGACTGAAGGTCAAGCTGGGCATGTGGATATCCTTGGCGCCAGGGGTGTTTTCATCGGTGTACTCGTAGCGCACCGGTGATGGCTTGCTAGCAGGACCATGATCGTCACCGACTGCGTGTGGGTACTTTGCATCCCACAATGGACGGCGGCTGGTCACCACTGGAGTATGGAGGAAGTTGTAGGATGGTGGTGGTGAAGGAATGGCCCACTCCAACGTGGGGGCATCCCACGGATCGTTGCTTGCCAACGCACCACTCCGTAAAGTTTTGAAGACGTTGTAGATGAACATCAACACGGAGAAAGCCAACAAGAAGGTGCCAACCGTCTCAATCAAATTCCAAACTTCCCAGCCCATGCCGGCTTCGTAGGTGTAAATACGACGTGGCATACCTTCGGTTCCCACAATGTGCATGGGGAAGAAGGTCAAATTGAACGACACCAGCATCAACCAGAACTGCAACTTGCCTAACTTCTCGTCAAGCATGCGCCCAGTCATCTTGGGGAACCAGTAGAAGGCACCCGAGAAGAGACCCAAAATCGAGCCACCGAAGAGCACATAGTGCAAGTGCGCAACGACGTAGTATGAGTCGGTCTGCTGCAAGTCAATCGGTGGTGAGGCCAACGTGATACCACTGATACCGCCGATGATGAACATCGAGATAAATCCAATGGCGTACAACATCGCAGTCGTCAGGCGTACATCACCGCCCCACATTGTCGCAATCCAGTTAAAGATTTTGACACCGGTAGGAACGGCGATCACCATGCTAGCACCTGCGAAGAACGCATTTGCCACTGGACCAAGACCAACGCCGAACATGTGGTGTGCCCACACGATGAAACCCAAGAAACCGATGGCCACACCGGAGTACGCCACAAAGGCATACCCGAAGATGGGCTTGCGTGAGAACGTTGGCAATACCTCAGAAATCATACCCATGACCGGCAAGATCAAGATGTAGACCTCTGGGTGACCGAAGAACCAGAAGAGGTGCTGCCACAGGACGGCATCACCGCCCAAAGCAGGATTAAAGAACGCAGCACCAAACTGGCGGTCAAACAGGAGCTGAATTGATGCGACGGTGAACGTGGGGAAGGCAAAAATGATGATGAAACTGACCACCAAATTCATCCAGACGAACAACGGCATACGATTGAGCGTCATGCCCGGAGCACGCATATTCAGTACCGTGACGATGAAGTTCAGCGCACCGGCAATCGAGGCAACACCGGTCAAACCGAGACCGAGAATCCAGTAATCCATACCAGCCGTCGGCGAATACCGGGTCTGTGTAAGTGGTGCGTACGAGAACCATCCACCGTTTGGCGCACCACCAGCGATGAAGCTGAAGTACAACAACAAACCACCGCCCAAGAAGAGCCAAATCGACAAGGCATTCAAACGGGGGAACGCCATATCGCGTGCACCCACCATCAAAGGCACTACATAGTTACCAATACCAACGTTCATCGGCATGATGACTAAGAACACCATGGTGGTAGCATGCATGGTAAAGAGCTGATTGTAGACGTCTGCGCTCAGGAACGTGTTGTTGGGCATACCCAACTGCACACGAATCAACATTGCCTCGATGCCTCCGATGATGAAGAAGGCAAAAGCACTGATGATGTAGATGATACCGATCTTCTTATGATCAACGGTCGCCAGCCAGGAGCGCCATGAGAAGCCTTCACTGGCGGCACTGTCGCTGTGTGTTGATGTGACGTGTTGCTCAGCAATCGCCATTATCGAACTCCTTACTTCTCTTCCGGAAGAGTAATTGTCAACTTCATACTATCGAGATACGCAACAAGGTCGGCGGTCTCTTGGTCCGTCAACGCGATTGCTTTTCCTTCACCAACGACTTTGCCCATCAAGTTGCCTTGTTTGACGGCCTGTGGATTCTTCAACCACTTCGCCAAGTTGTCGGTGCTGTACGGCAACACACCGGCAGCGATCGTCAGACGATTGCCGTAGTGGTTCAGATTTGGACCAATCTTGCCGACCGCTTTGTCAACACCGTCGACAACGTGACAGCTGATGCATTGCTTCTTGGCATCCGCAAACAACG
>VGPG01000185.1 GCA_016875555.1 Chloroflexota bacterium
AGTTGCGTTTCTGGCTGTTGGAAGACGACACCTATGCGGTCGCGGAGTGCCCCGATGTCGTAGTTTGGTGCATAAATATCTTTGCCGTCAATGCGCACTGTGCCAGTCTCTGGCTTGCGTAACCCCAAGATACATTCGATTAAGGTGCTTTTGCCTGCTTGAGTTCCACCGAGTAATGCGACGATATCACCGCGTCTGATGGTGCATGTTGCACCGCGGAGGCCGCTACTCTGCATAGGTGTGTCTTTGAGATAGGTAAAATGCACATTCTCGCAACTGATGAATGTGTCTGAAGTAACTGGAGTTGACGTGGGAGTCGATATTGGCTGGACCACCGGCGCCGAAGAAGCCGGTAGTTGTTGTGCAAGTTGTTGTGCGGTCAAAATAGGGGTATCGAGCGTGAACCCTTTTGCGTGTAGTTTACTCCCGATTTGTGTGACCAATGGCACATCAAGACCAACTGCATGCAGTTCTGCGTGACGGTTGAACACCTCATGTGGTGTACCTTGCATGAGCAGGTGCCCTTCGTGCATAACGATGATGCGATCGAAATCGACGACTTCGTGCATGAAATGGGTGATATGAATAAAGCCGATGCCGAGCTGCTGACGCAAGCGGTGCACCAGTGCGAGTAATTGTCGTGCTTGAGGCGGTGCAATCATCGTGGTAGGTTCGTCGAGAATGACATACGACGGTTGCATGGCGAGAACGCCTGCGATGGCCACCCGTTGACGTTCACCACCCGAGAGTGTTGATATTGAGGCATCGCGGATGTCGTGTAAGTCGAGGGCGTCGATGACTGTCTGCGCGCGAAGTTCGATTTCATCGCGTGGTAAACCAAGATTTTCAGGACCGAATGCTATATCGTCGATGACGCGCCCGGCGATTAATTGATCGTCGGGACGTTGAAAGACCAAGCCAACATCACGGCGAATATCGTATGCAGTGGTTTCGGTGGCGTGAATACCGTTTACGCGTAAATTGCCGGATGTTGCAAAATGCACGGCAGCCAAGAGTTTGGCGAGCGTGCTTTTGCCACTGCCGTTATGACCCAATAACGCGACGAGTTCACCTTTTTGAAACGTGAGATTGAGATTTTGCAGCGCAACGATGGCATCTGAACGACCAGCGTTATATGCGAAGCCAACTTGTTCAAGCGAAATCATTGAAGACCCTTTGTTGGCGGAGTGAGAACCACTCCGCCAACGGTACGTGCGAATTAGTAGTTGCCGTCTTTACTTTCACCTGCTGTGGTCTGGCCAGAGCGTACCAAATTGACACCACGGGCCACAACCACCGTGATAATCGTAGCAATCACGACTTCTGCGATGGCCTGCGGAACGATGGTGGGTACGACTTCGAGTGGCAATAGCCCGAAGATAACCAACATGCCTACCACGAACACTGTGTTGGTCAGCGTACCTACAACGCCAGCAGCCGCAGCCGCCAGGTCCTGATTGCGTGGTGCAAGGGTTTTGTAGGTGTACCATGCGGTGATTCCGATAAGCACACGCGGAAGAACCGACACTAGCGGATTCGTAAACAATCCAGTTGTGTCCTGGACCATACTAAAGATGCCAAAGATAAGACCTGCCAAAATTCCTACCACTGGCCCCTCAAGTACTGCACCGAGGATTGCCGGGACGTGCATGATTGTGGCGTTGCCACTCACATTTGGCACAGGGATGAAGCCGAGCTGGGTGACGCCGAGAACAATTGCGATTGCGCCAAGGATGCCAGCGACCACGATCTGGCGAACATTGATCTGCATGTTACTCTCCTTCTTCTCTTCTTTGTAGAGAAACGTCTATAGCGTCGAGTATGAGCTACTCGTTGCACCTAAGGTAACGACGAAACCGAAGGTATGCCAGCAAGTGAGTCAGCATTCAGCACACTGCGTTCTATGGCTGCGGCTACCACATCGGCCGCCACACTCCCTATTTGCAGCATTGGCGGCGTTGCACGTTGGTTAGTTGATGCCACAAAAATCACGTCGCCATCATATGGAGTGTGTACTGGTTTGATGGTACGTGCCATCCCGTCTTGAGCCATCTGTGCCACTTTTCGACATTCGCTTTTGGAAAGTGTGGCATCGGTAACCACGACAACGAGTGTCGTATTGCCACCTGCAAAAGAGGGAATGTCAATGTTGCCGCGTAACTGATTACACATGTTTGCAAAGCTGCCATCAGGCATACGCGTACCTGCAATGATGTCGCCGGTGCGTTCACGACAGATATCGCCAAAAGCATTGTTCACCACGAGCGCGGCGATGGTTGTGCCGTCTTGTAAGGTAATAGCGCTGCTGCCAATACCGCTTTTCATCCATCCATGTGCACCGAAAAGTTTACCCACTGTAGCGCCAGTCCCAGCACCAACACATCCTTGTTGGACGGGCTGTTCAGTCGCATTATTACACGCGCTATAGCCCATCTCCGCACTCGCATGTGCAGTCGCTGAGCCACATCCAAGATCGAAAATCACCGCTGCGGGTACAATCGGAACGCGCGTCACTCCCGCATCAAAACCGATATCGCGTTCTCGGAGCCAGCGCATCACGCCATCTGCCGCGGCCAATCCGAACGCGCTCCCTCCACTCAAACAAATAGCATGGATATGCTGGACGGTACATTCCGGTGCTAATAAATCTGTTTCACGCGTACCTGGTGCTCCGCCGCGCACATCGACACTTGCCGTCGTCTGTTCAGGAAACAGCACAACTGTACACCCGGTTAAGGTGTCGTAATCGTGCGCATGTCCTACACGAACCCCGTGAATGCGTGTGAGTGTCGACTGCATGGTGTGCCTCCGTTGGCAACACTATGAATTTGAATTGGTAGTATCGGAGACTGTAGCATGAAAGGCAATAAAAAGTCAATAGGTACGGCATACATGATATTCATTACATGTATGCCGTGTTCCTTGAATATGTTCAGACTATTGATTTCATACTACGCACTACAAGCTCACTGATGTGCAGTAACTCTTGGGCGCGGATTGTACATCGTTGCGCTGGATGCGTGGGATAAACACGGAGCGAAAAGACGGTGTGTGACCCTGCATATACTTCAATAATGGAATGGTCTATGTAAAGAGAAAGCGTCAATGTGCTTGAAGAGTCACGATGTATTGGTGCTCGATACTGTTCGCGTACGCAGTTTTGATTGAGTGAGCTCTGTGATAAGTCACAGATCACCGTCTGATATTCTGCATCCCAGCGAATGATTGTTTGTTCTTTACTTTGGGGGTCATAACGAACAACAAATTCGCACGTTGTTGTCGCAGAGACTGTCGCATGAATCACGAGCGCATCTCCGGCAACGTGTTGGAGGAGCGTTTGTGCTTGAGCGAGTGTGATGTCACGACCATGTGCAAGCGTTTCATCTTCAAGTACTGTAACTTCCGGTGCCACGGTGTAGGTGAGTTTGCCGGCATCATCAAGAGCGATGATTCGTGGCAGAGTCATTACACCTGACCATCCTAGGGCACGGCTTAATTGGTCTCCGCCGTGTTCTTGACACCAACCGAACATGATGCGACGACCTGTTGCATCGGTGAAACTTTGCGGTGCGTAAAAACTTGATCCATGGTCGACATAATCACGCTTTTGTGGCGTAAATGTGCGTCCATTAAAATCGCCACTCATGTATACAACCCGGCGCATCGGTAATGGAGAGGTGATGAATACGTGCTGTGCACCACTCGCAAAGAAATCGGGACATTCGTATAGTTGCTCATTCACCGCATCGTCTGATTGAATCAAACGTCCCAGGTATTCCCATGAGATGAGATCCATTGACCGAAAAAGTGGAGCAACTGCGTGAGTACCGTCTCCGGAACCGAGCACTTGATACCACCACTCTCCGTCGTGCCACATCGTGTGGTCTCGGAAATCATGCACAAGATGATCGGGCCGCGCGTGAATCACTGGATTTTCTGGCGCTTTGTGAAACGTTCGAAGGGTATCATCCGCATATGCAAGACAAGGGAATTGCTGCATTCCGTTCGCGCTCACGCCGGTGTAGACAATTACCGGTTTGCCATCGTGGACGATGGCGCAACCCGAAAACACGCCATCCTTGTCGTAGTCTTTATCTGGTGCGAGTGCCACAGGCAGATGATGCCAATGTACTAAATCGCGACTTACCGCATGGCCCCAATGCATGGCTCCCCAGTACGCAGCGTGCGGGTTGTACTGGTAAAAGAGGTGATATTCACCATTCCAGTGAATCAAGCCATTTGGGTCATTGATCCACTGTTGTGGTGCGGTGAAATGATATTGTGGCCGATGTGGATCCGAACAGTGTGACATGTTGCACCTCGCTATTCTGAAAATTGTTTGACGTACGGGTACACCGCTTCAGTCAACACCGTGCGTAGTCCTAATTTGTTGTAGAGTGCAAGTGCTGGTGCTTCGTGTACTGCGAAGAGATACCCGATTGCACCTGCGTGGGCGATGTCCTTGAGCGCTCGTCCAACTAGTGCAGTAGCAATGCCATGGCGACGATACTCCTCTTCCACGTACACACTTTCAACGCGACCGAGTCCATTTTGAATAAAAGTGACACAACGCGCGACTGGCCGGTCATCGACGAATGCCATGTATCCATTTACGCCGGGCGCGCTAACAGATTGGTAGTGCAGTTTGTCCATGAGGTCTTTCGGCGAGTACGGATCTGGTTGATTGACACTACACCAACGTACATAATCGTTGTGATTGAGCGCAACTTCAACACGTATTTCGGTATCAAGTGTCGGTATAGCGGCTTGCTGGATCATCAAGTCACTGCTACCCCAGTCACTCATTTTTTTGAAGCCAGCTACCTGTAGTGCACCGTCAAGTGAGGCAGGTGTAGCATGCGTGTCTAGATAGACTACGGCATCCATGTCAAGAGAGTTAAAAAAGTGTTCAATCTCAGTGATTGCATTATCCACGTTGTCAGGTGACATACGAAAAAGACCTGCGTGATTAGGGTCGTAACGATTGGCGAGTGGTGGATTGGTGTAAATCACGTATCCATCACGTGGCGTAATGCGACTTATGGTGCCGTAGTATGCGTGGTCATGTTGCCAGATTGTGTCGAAATTCATATCGTATCCAGTGTCTGCATGTTAATTAGCTTTATTTGCGCTCGGTGAGGAGCTCCACCGGCCACACGTCCAATGTCGATTGCAGCGGGAAATCAATTCGATCGCGTTCGACCATTGAAACATACGCAGCCAAATTGAGCTCCGCTGATTGCCAGGTCCGTGCATAACTGATGAGTGGTTCTGGACCATCTTGTAGCCATTGCACCAGTTCATGCACGGCGGCGTCCCAACAACCGTCCCACGTAACATGTCCGGCAAAGTCATGCGTGGTGGTACCGTGTGAATTGGTAATCGAAAATGACTCCTCAGAATGCATTACGATTACACCGTGTGTACCCACAATCGTCATAATGTCGTTGCCGGCCAATGATTTACCGCCATCTAACACGCCACGAGCGCCGTTTGCAAAGGCGATATGCACGGTCGCATGATCTTCCATGGCGTGTCCATAACCGCGTGTTTGTCGCACCCGTGCCTGTCCCATGACCCATGCGAGTTGATCTTCATTCAGCAAGTAGCGGAACATGTCCAGCCAATGTGAGCCCCACTCGCTGAGATCCCAGTTATCAATGCCTGCGAGACACGCAACCGGCGTGCCAATGCTGCCGTCGTTAATCAGCACACGTGCATGTTGAAATGCAGGGCGATATCGCCGTACATGGGCAATGATTACTTTGGCGTTTGTGCGTGT
>VGPG01000186.1 GCA_016875555.1 Chloroflexota bacterium
ACGCGTAAACGCCCCGATTCTCATTAGTTCAATGACGGGTGGCGCACACGACGTGAAAACCATTAACACGGCACTCGCCGTCGCCGCGCAAGCGTTAGGAATTGCCATGGGCGTCGGTTCGCAACGAGCTGCCATCGGCAACCCTGACCTCGCTAGTACGTATCGCATTCGACATGTAGCACCCGATATCCTGCTCTTCGCTAATTTGGGCGCCGTACAACTCAACTATGGATATGGTGTAGCAGAATGCCAACGTGCCGTCGACATGATTGAGGCGGATGCCCTTATTTTGCATCTCAATCCACTGCAAGAGGCCGTACAACCCGAAGGGAATACGGATTTTTCAGGGTTGTTGGCCAAAATAGCCGCCGTCTGCCGCGCACTTACCGTCCCCGTCATCGTCAAAGAAGTGGGCAACGGTATCGGCGCTGCAACAGCCCGTCGCCTCATGGATGCCGGTGTTGCAGCCATTGATGTGGCCGGTGCCGGAGGGACGAGCTGGTCCGAGGTAGAGCGCTTTCGACACAGCCATGAACGTGGTGCACGTACGGCAGGAGCCTTTGCTGATTGGGGTATTCCCACGAGTCACGCCATTCGCCAGGTGCGCCACGCACTACCACATGCACCGGTCATCGGCAGCGGTGGCATCCGGAGTGGTGTCGACGTTGCCAAGGCCGTCGCCCTCGGTGCAGATCTCGTGGGGACCGCCAAACCAGCCTTGGTAGCCGCTGTGGATGCCACGGGCAGTCACGCTGTCATCACCGAACTTCAAGGAATGATTGACGAACTCCGCGTGGCCATGTTCTGTAGTGGGTGTGCGGATCTCGCCGCCCTCCGCCAATTACCACTTGAGTATCAGGCATGATGAGCGATTATCCGGCGCACTGCACGCCCCTTGCACACTGCATTCAACATCACACCCAGCAGGGCATCCAACCAAGCCCACGTGCGGCGTTCATTCTCGACAAATCAATGCGCGACCGGATTGTCCTGCTTGACCCGACGCTTGCTCCGTTGTTTCGTCGTTATCTCCAACCCGACGATATTCATCGGTATACCATTAATGACCATCAACGCTTTCTTCTTGCGCTCCCCGCAGGATGGACCGCACAGTTGTGTGGTCCGTCTCACCACGGCAACCTCGCCTGGCAGTGCATCGCTGAGCACTACCCGGCGCTCGCTCGTCACCTAACGCTCTTTGTGGCAGATCGCCCCCATCACGCCCACATATGGTGGGAACTCGAGGCCACCACCGTACTCCCAGAGCGCACCCAACCAAGCATCACCTGGCATGCCTACAAAAACCACCTCTCGTTTGCCCTGACACCAGCGGGGTATGTCAGCGCTACGCCTTGGCTGGCCGGTGCGTCGATGTGGGTGTTGGGCTATCTGAATAGCACTCCCGTACAACGCTGGCTCAACCGTCAAAAAAGCGCCGGTGTTGCCCTCGCACATGCACTGATTGACCAAGTACCGGTTCCACATAGCCTGACAACTGCACACGATGAGCTCAGCGAACTCACTGTGCATGCCGTCACGCTCCAAACCGAGCGCCTTCAGCACATCAATGCGACAATTCACACACTGGTCCGCAATTTTGCCCCACTTGGCGCTACCGTCAGCACCCAACTTTCGACCTGGTATCAACTTGACTTTGCCGGTCTACGCAATGCGTTAATCAAATCTTTCAAAAACGACATCCCGGAACGTCTCCACCCACAATGGCATGCCTGGTTTGATGAGTGCCATGACGAGTATCAACGGAGTGAACGCCAGTTGACCATGTACGAAGGTCGAATAAATCAACTCGTCACCGCACATTTCCCGAGCACCAAAGGGGCACATTGATGTACATCGAACATCTCAGTGTGCGTAATTTTCGCAATTATATGCGCCTCGACATCGACATTTCACCGGGCGCGACACTCTTCTATGGGCCCAATGCGGCCGGTAAGACATCTATTCTTGAGGCGGTCTATGTCTTGGCGATGTCGCGCTCACCGCGCACACATACCGATCGCGAACTCATCTACTGGCAGGCCGAACAGAGCGCCGAAATCCCACAAACCGCACGCATAAGTGGCAAAGTACGCCGCACCCATGGCACGACGACTCTCGACGTCATCGTCCAAGCACGCGGTACCGCTACAGATCCGGGCAGTGCTGGTGGTACGGCCACCAAGGTCTTACGGGTCGACCACAAACCCGTCAAAGCAAGCGGGCTCCTCGGCTTCTTGCGCGTCGTCTTCTTTGCACCGACCGATCTTGAACTGCTTACCGGCGCACCCAGCGAACGCCGACGATGGCTTGACGCCATGTTGTCCCAACTCGATTATTCCTACTTGCACGCACTCAACAACTATCAAAAAGTGCTCCTCCAACGGAATAGTTTGCTACGCAAATGGCGCGAACAACGCCGCGTACCACGCAATCATGCGACCGAGCTCGCCTTTTGGGATGAAGAGCTAGCAACACATGCAACGCATATCATGCACCAACGGCGCCACGCATGTGCGGAACTCACCACCCTCGCACAACCGATGTACCATGCGATTGCGCAGACCACGCATACGCTTACGATTCGCTATATCCCAAATATTGAGATAGCTCATGATGCCGATATCCACCCACACGACATGCTGACGCACTTTCAACGCCATCACGCCGATGACATTGCGCGCGGGCAAACAACATGCGGCCCACATCGCGACGACGTCTGTGTGATTGACCACACGATTGATCTCGGAGCATTTGGGTCACGTGGGCAACAACGGAGTGGCGTAATGGCACTCAAACTCGCTGAAGTCGCATTCATGCAACAACGTACCGGTGAGTTGCCCGTGCTACTCCTCGATGATGTCCTCTCGGAGCTTGACATCCATCGCCGCCATCATCTGCTCGCCTGTATCGCACATCCACACCAGCAGACAATCCTTACCGCTACCGGTGTTGACGATTTTGATGCGACGTTTTTGCGTCATGCCCGCCTTGTGCGCGTCGACAATGGTCACGTGTTTATGCTCGAATAAAAGCACCACACCCGTGGGGTGTGGTGAGAAATGGAGCCGGCAACGAGACTCGAACTCGTGACCTGCTGTTTACAAGACAGCTGCTCTACCAACTGAGCTACGCCGGCAACACATGGAATGATACCACGCAGGCACGCCATCGTCAACCGTGCTATGATGCAATAAATGCATCAGCTTTCAGTTCCTGGGATACCCTGTGTATGCACGATCAAGCCATTCAACTCGACGCGAGTTTCGATAATCACGCACACTATACCATCTCATATTGGCTCCGTACCCGCGATAGTTATGTGGTCAGTGGTGAACCCATTGTTATCGTTGATGATGGCACCACACAACGAGTCATCACCGCCCCATGTACTGGTCACATCGTCGATATCTACGTCGAAGCAGGCGTACCGGTCATGCCACGCGCCGTCCTCGGTATGGTGCGACCTAATTTGATTATGCCGACCATTGATGGTGGCACCAGCACAGTGCTCACCAGCATCTTCTTCATACTCATCGCACTTATTACCATTTCGCTGATTGGTGGGCTCTCATCTTCTTCAAAAAACCCCGCACCCGTGGTTCTTCATACCCCAACCACCCAACCTCCAGCAGCCGATGACACATCCCTCATTGATTCATTGGTCGAAAATCTGACCATACCCGACATAGTGCCACCGACGACCAATCCGGACGTCGCACGCACTGATGACCCATCTATCACCACCACCGAGCTCACCGTAACTCCATTACCAACCGCCACAGATCAGGAGAACACCTCCGTCGATACTACCGAGGGACAACCGCTTCCCACAGTGGTTGCAACTGAGGTACCCAGTAATCAATCCACCTCAGTAGAACCAACCACGCTCGCAGAAGATGAGGCCCGCACGTCAGCTGCTAATGATGATATTGCACCGCCGATGATTCCAACACCAACAGCCAGCTCAGCGTCGACCATGACCACACCTAGTCCAACAGTGTTGATGACCGCAACCACGGACCAAACAGTGAGTCCGACACCGTCACCAGCAAATTCCAACAATACAAATCTACCAACCAGCACGGCAACACCAGTACCAACCGTCAATGATGCGGAGCAAGATGCACTCCTCACAAATGAAGAAATTAACTGGGAGTTCGTGGTCGGCATCGACCGCATTGTGAACCTCACCAAAGAGGTCGAGGCCAATCTCCCGAGTGGTACCATCTCACAAAGTACCTACGACAATGTCGTGGCGTATGCAAATGACGAAGTGCGACGCATCATTGAAGAGCTCGAATTGGTCATCGCTGAATATCGCGACTATGCCGAACTCAATGAAGTCAACCGCCAGTGGTTTGATGTATTTACGACGCTTCAAGTCGATTGTCTCAGTATCTACAACACGTTACAACAATCGGTGACAACCAAACAGAGCGTTCCCGATTTGACACAAAAATACAACGGATGCTACGCCGGCCTTGAGTACATCAATTAACACCATACCTCGGCCATCCGTCACCGACAGTTGCGACCAACCATCGCTCGTATGACGCAATCAACTTGTCATTCCATCGTCAGATTCATGTAATCTCTGAAGGTTCTATTACATTTTGTAGTGGTGATACACTGCAGTACATGAATCGCTCGATGATGGCAGAGAACACTATGGCCATGACCATTCCACGGGTATCAGTCCCTACCCTTGAGCTGCGACAAATCCGCTCAGCAGCCGCACATATCATGCAAACATGGCGTTACACCGGCATCATGAATCGCTACAGTTTTGCGACGAATGAGACAACACACCAACGATTATGTCAACACGAGAGTGGGTATTGGCAAGTGCGTGACGAGCAAGGTTCGTTGTACGGATTTGTAGTCATCGGACACCGCGCACAAGTTGCGGGTGCCGAGTACTCCAATAATGCCGTTGACTTGCTCATCGGACTACGCCCAGACCTCATCGGTCAACTGCGTGGTGGTGGATTATGTGCAGTGGCCGTCAAGCATGCAGAATTGCGCCACCCCGAAAAAACCCTCCGCGTCAGCATACCTACCAATCACGATGCCGCACTTGCCGTCTGGCAACGCGCCGGGTTCTACCCCGAATATGCGTTCATGAGTAACGACAAAGTGCCATTTGTGGTCTTGACACGAATGAGCTAGGGACGACACGCTCGCGATCGGTCACGATAGAGGTGGGGCAGTGCACGCATGTGCAACTCCATCAAAGGATGAATACAATGCCAAAACACGCCGTCCAGGTTACGAATGGTCCTCAACCAGGTGGTGCTTACTCACCTATATTGCGCGTGGGCGACTTTATCTTTGTCTCTGGCCAAGCACCAATTGATCCTGCCACCAACGAAATCGTTGGGAGCACCATTGAAGAGCAGACAGCGCGCACCCTCGAAAACATCAAACTCCTCCTTGCAGCTGCAGGAGCCGAGATGAGCGATGTAGTCAAAGCAACCGTGCATCTCTCGGACATGGCGTTGTTTGACCGCTATAACGCAGTCTACGCCGGCTACTTCCCCGATCCCAAGCCAGTCCGCACAACGGTTGGCAGTCAGCTTGATGGCTTTATGGTGGAGATTGATGTCATCGCCTATCTCGGAGCCTAGATATGTACGACACGATTATTCACGGCGGTCACCTGATTGATCCGGCCAACCAGCGCAACGGGCACTTTGATGTTGCCATCAAACGCGATCGGATTGCAGCTGTAGAACCACATATCGCCCCCTCACTGGCACGCCACGTCGTTG
>VGPG01000187.1 GCA_016875555.1 Chloroflexota bacterium
CCTTGTGGATGGAACGTACATAGATGTCGTCCACCATCACCATCGCGTACACCTGCGGCCATCGCCTCAACAATCGCCTGATGGCGTGGCGTCTCAATTGGGCGGTCACCACCGAGCACCCAGATGATATCCGCATCACGATAGCGTTGCCCCAGCCACTGCCCGTAGCCAAAGGCGTTCTCCGGTGTGAATATCTCGGGCCCTTCACCCCATTTTTTGTTCCATTTGTCGCCCCACGTCGGCAAGAGTGCCATATATACGCCGAGCTGATTTGCTTTTGCGATAACCGCATCAACATGGGCAAAGTACCCCGCATTCGGCGTACACTGTGCAAGATCATCAAACGGCACATCACCGTGTGCATTGGGCGTGCGCAGTCCATCAAGTTCTGCAAGCACGACCGCCTGTATCACCGTAAATCCCTTTTCGGCACGATCAGCAAGATAATAGCTCGCTTGATCGTACGTCAGACGATGAAACAATTCCCATGCGGTATCTGCTAAATAAAAAAACGGTTCTCCCGTATCCGTACGCAAAAACCGTTGATTGGCACTGACTTGTACCATCGTATTACTCCTCAGCAATACGGCGAAACCATTGATGCATCCAGGCCGGAGCAACCCCGATGTCAAGCAGAAGCGCACGTCGACTTGCCGGTGACAGGTGTTGTCGCAACAACGCAACATGCTGATCAGTCACAGCCGTCTCACTAATATGTCGTAATGTTTGAATCAAAA
Source organism: Chloroflexota bacterium (assembly GCA_016875555.1). Taxonomy (GTDB): domain Bacteria; phylum Chloroflexota; class Chloroflexia; order Chloroflexales; family Roseiflexaceae; genus UBA965. The sequence goes on from VGPG01000187.1 coordinate 738, forward strand.
TACCACTCGTACGCCCAGCACACTGCAAAAAACGGAGTGCAGCAGGACGAATGCGAATGATTACATGTTCCAGTTGAATAACACGTGTCGTATCCACACTTAACAGCACGACCTCTGCAGGTTGCGTCTCTTCCAAACCTAGTAGGTAGCAGGCGTAGGATCCACTCGGCACAAACGGCACCGTTTGATCATCATTCAACGCGTCAAAGAGCGTTGCGAGCTTAACTGGAACTTCGCCAACTAACGGCAAGATTTGTGGAAAGAGATATAGACCGTGCGCAATACGACGAATGACGCCTTTCTTGGCAAGTCGGCCAAGCGCTTGATCTATGGTATTGCGTGGCGCAAGTGTACGCAAACGACCAGCATGCCAAACGCTCCCCCGACCTGCGCGGCGCATACGTGCCAGAATCTGTTGTTCAACTGGTGTAGCATCAGCTGATGACGACAAAGGAGGCATTGCATTACACCAACATACGAGTGAGTCCCTTAAAATATAGCACATCTCATATCGATTCCACCCCACACCATTCATTCATATTTCCCCTACAAAACATATGCAGACGACCAAAAAAGGTTACGTAAACGTAAAGCGTAATATTGTTTTCCCATGCTAGGATTATGGAGTAGTTCAATGAAAGAGGTGCACGATGCAACGCGTGTGTTTTTTGTTAAAAGTCAAAGCTGATCGTCTGGCCGAATACACCCAACGCCACCAAGCCGTATGGCCCGACATGTTGGCCGCGCTATCGCGGCATGGCTGGCACAATTACTCGCTTTTTCTGCGTGATGATGGTCTCTTGGTGGGGTATCTCGAGACACCAGACTTTGCACGTGCGGTTGCGGGGATGCAATCAGAGGAGGTCAACGCACGTTGGCAAACAGCGATGGCGCCCTTTTTCGAGACGCTCGACAGCGGCGCTGCCGATACGTCACTCTTGACGCTCACAGAGGTTTTTCATCTCGACTAATCATTGGGCGGGGTATACAGCTCAAAAAAGACACATGGCACATGCGATTTTCAATATTTTTTCACATGTGCCATGGATTTCTTATATTACGACGCCACCGCAAAGAAAGTTGCACCTACGCATCCATGCGCCACAGATCCGCATATGACTCACGTCGACGCATCACACGAATTGTCTCGTGGTTAACCAACAAGGCGGTAGGCCGTGGCACCATGTTGTAGTTACTTGCCATGCTCAGCGTATATGCACCCGACACGGCCAGAGCCACGAGGTCGCCTACCACAGGACGTGCCAATGCAACGTCTTTGAGCAAGAAGTCGCCTGACTCGCAATAGCGCCCCGCAACATTGACTACTTCATCGGCGACCGCATCGGCACGATTGGCCAATACCGCCGTATACTTGGCCCCATACAGCACCGGGCGGATGTTATCGGCCATACCGCCATCAACATGTACCCATCGCGGCAAATCGCGCACCGGCTTTGAGCCAATCACGCGGTATACCGCCACACCGGCCCGTGCCACAATCGAGCGCCCTGGCTCAAGCTCAAGGCGTAGCCGTGGCAATCCATGGCGCACGCACCCTTGTTGGAGCTGGTACCACATCGCCGCCACACTCGCCGTTATATCAGGTGGTTGCTGATGATCAAGATATGCCACTGCTAAGCCACCGCCAATATTCACGGCCTCAATGGGGAGGTGATAGGTATTGCGTAATGCCACGACCTGCTCGAGCAACACGTCAATGGCAGCCACATGCGTGTGTGCATCGAAGATTTGCGAGCCTAGATGCGCATGAATGGCCGTGAGACGCAAGCCGGGTGCGTGTTGCAATAACGCACCCACCTGTGGTATCTGCTCAATGGGGAAGCCGAATTTCGAGGCGTAGTGTCCCGTCTGAATATGCACATGCGTGTCCGTGGCAATATCAGGCGTCACGCGTATTTGGATGGCGAAGGGCATTGCGCGCCCAGCGGTTTTGGCAATCAGCAGGTGCAGCTCATCAAGATTATCGACCACAATGGCACCGATTCCAGCGGTTAATGCCTCGTCCAACTCTCGTGGCGTCTTGGCATTGCCGTGCATGTGGATGTGATGCGGGTCAACTCCGGCATGCAGTGCCAAGGCGAGTTCGCCACCTGACACCACATCAAGTGCCAAGCCTTCGCTGTGTACTACCTGCGCAATGGCCGTGTTGAGCAGCGCTTTGCCGGCATAATGCACAACAGCATCAGTGGCACCACAGGCACGGCATGCGTGCATATAGGCCTGGCACATCGTACGAATCGTCAACTCATCAAAGATGTACAAGGGGGTATCGTACTGTGCGGCAAGCTCCGTCACATCATGGCCGGCAATCAACAAATGACCATTGGGGGCGATGGTGGCCGTCTTTGGCCAGACATGACTCAGTGACATGCGCTACTCCGCTCTGCATACAAAAATCGTACCGGTGGTACTCCACCGGTACGATTATACCAATGACCCGACGCGTTAAATCAGGCCAGCCAATACGGCCAATGCGGCATCATAGTTGGGATGTTGACCGGCAACCGGGACGTACTCGGCGTATTGAATGACACCGGCGGCATCAACCACGAACACGGCACGGCTCTCGAGACGAATCTCTTTGACATAGGTGCCGTAGGCGGCGCCAAACGCCATGGTGCGATGGTCTGAAGCCACCACGAGATTCTTGATTTCGTTGGCGCCACAATAGCGGCGCAACGCAAACGGCAGGTCAGCCGTGACTGACAAGATTACCACTTTGTCACCGAGCTTACCGGCCTCTTCGTTAAAGCGCTTGGTCTGCAAGTCACAGACGCCCGTATCAACCGATGGGGCAACGCTAATCAACTGTGGCTTGCCGGCCAAGCTGGCGCTGTCGATATCCTTGAGATCTTGACCCAACAGCACAAAGGCTGGGGCCTTGTCGCCGACCTTGAGCTCAGGCCCGACTAATGTCTTGGGGCCGATGAAATCAAAAGCGTTGGCACGCTCCATGTGCATACTCCTCTAGTTGCATCAATGATGGTGAATACACCACTACCACTATACCAAAAAACAAACCGCGGGGCAGTAGAACTGCCCCGCGGTTACATCGCAAATCAATTACAGACCAGCAGCGCGACGCAATGCATCGGCCTTATCGGTGGCCTCCCATGGCAAATCAATGTCGGTGCGACCGAAGTGCCCATAGGCGGCCGTCTGCCGATAAATCGGGCGGCGCAACTTGAGATCGCGGATGATGGCGCCTGGGCGCAAGTCGAACATCTCGTCGATCAACTTGGCCAACTTGATTTCGTCAATCTTGGCTGTGCCATAGCTCTCGATGCTGATTGAGACGGGGCGTGCCACGCCGATGGCGTATGACAACTGCACCTCGAAGCGATCGGCCAACCCAGCAGCAACCACATTCTTGGCGACATAGCGAGCTGCATAGGCAGCGCTACGATCAACCTTTGTCGGGTCTTTGCCGGAGAATGCGCCGCCGCCGTGACGTGCAACGCCACCGTAGGTGTCAACGATAATCTTGCGACCAGTCAAGCCGGCGTCGCCGTGTGGACCACCCACAATGAACTGCCCGGTCGGGTTAATGTGCACCTTCGGATTGTGCAGCATATCGGCTGGCAATACCTTGGCCAAGATATGCTCTTGAATCTGCTCGCGCAAATCACCCTGACTGATATCGGCCGTATGTTGCGTGCTCAGTACCACCGTGTTAATGCGCTTTGGCTTGCCGTACTCGTACTCGACCGTGACTTGACTTTTGCCGTCTGGACCAAGGAACGGCAACTTGCCGCTCTTGCGCGCCACAGCCAATTCACGTGCCAAGCGGTGTGACAAACTAATGGTCAACGGCATCAACTCAGGCGTCTCGTTACAGGCGAAGCCAATCATCATACCTTGGTCGCCGGCACCAACGGCCTCGACTTCAGCATCGGTCATTTCACCGGTCTTGGCCTCGTGTGCCTTATCGACACCCATGGCAATGTCGGGTGACTGACCATGGAGTGATACAACCACACCACAGCTCTCAGCGTCAAAATAAAACTTCCCGCCGGTGTAGCCGATTTCGCGCACCGTCTTGCGCACAATATCCTGAATATCGCCGACGTTCCCGTTCACGGTCACTTCACCCATCACGGCAATCAAACCGGTGGTGGTTGCTGTCTCACAGGCGACGCGGGCGCGTGGATCAACGGTCAAAAACGCATCCAGAATGGCATCAGATACCTGATCGCACAACTTGTCCGGATGACCCTCGGTGACTGATTCAGACGTGAACAGCAACGACGGGGATTTCATAAATGTGGTTGACATGCTCTATCCTTACATCTAGCTAGATATACAATCGCACACACACCCCACGCCATCACGATGATGGCGTGGGGTGGTGATAACTAGGTGCCCTCTTCCCACGAACCCAAGTACTTGACCTGCTCTGCGGACAAATCGTCGTAATGGATGCCCATGGCACGCAACTTCAGCGCCGCAATCTCGCGGTCGACTTCTTTTGGCAAGGCGTGTACAGCCGAGGCCAACTTACCCTGGTGCTTAAGCAAGAACTCAGTGGCCAAGGCCTGGTTGGCAAACGACATATCCATGACGGCGCTTGGGTGACCCTCGGCGCTCGCCAAGTTAATCAAGCGACCTTCGCCGAGCAAGTTGATGCGGCGACCATCCTTGAGGATGTACTGATCAACAAATGGGCGGGGCTGACGCTTCTCAACTGACATGGCCTCAAGATCGTCGATGTTGATTTCGACGTTGAAGTGGCCGCTGTTCGAGACAATACAACCATCCTTCATCACGGCAAAGTCAGCAGCGTCAAGCACGTGCTTGTTGCCCGTGGCCGTCACGATGAAATCGGCCTGTGCGGCGGCTTCTTCCATGGGCATGACGCGGAAGCCGTCCATCGCAGCCTCGAGGGCCTTGACTGGATCAACTTCGGTCACGATGACCCATGAACC
>VGPG01000188.1 GCA_016875555.1 Chloroflexota bacterium
CCGGCTTTGACCAATGCTGATACGCCACCACACAACACGGCCTGCTCACCGAACAAGTCGGTCTCAGTCTCTTCGGCGAAGGTGGTCTCAAGCACGCCGGCGCGGGTGTTACCCATGCCCTTGGCGTAGGCCAAGGCGTCTGCCAAGGCGTTGCCGCTGGCATCCTGGTGCACGGCGACCAATGCCGGCACGCCACCTCCCTGGGTGTAGACTTCGCGGACACGATGGCCAGGGGCCTTGGGAGCGACCATGCTGACGTCAACGCCGGCTGGTGGCACAATTTGGCCATAGCGGATATTGAACCCGTGGGCAAACATCAAGGTCTTGCCGGGGGTCAAATTGGGGGCCACGTGATCCTTGTAGGTTGCTGCTTGTGTGGTATCTGGAGTCAAGATCATGATGACGTCTGCTGCTTTTGAAGCGTCAGCGACACTCTTCACGGTCAATCCAGCAGCCTCAGCCTTGGCTTTGCTCTTTGAACCATCATACAGACCAACGATGACGTTGACACCGCTGTCTTTGAGATTCAATGCGTGGGCGTGCCCTTGGCTACCGAAGCCAATGATGGCGACCGTGCGACCCTTAAGTCGCCCCAAGTCTGCCTGATTGTCGTAGTACAATTTAGCCATGTGCTCCTCTTAATTACTACTGAGCGACCGAACCAACGGCGCCCATTCCCTCACCTTGCCACTGCGCATCTACCAGATCTGCACCACTATGACCGCGTGGTCCTCTGACCATAGTGATTCGGCCTGTACGCATCATCTCTTTGATTCCGAATGGCCGTACCACGTCGATGAAGTTTTCGACTTTGGAAGGACCACCAGTCATCTCAATGACCATCGTATTATTGGCCACATCGACAATCTTGGCACCAAACACTTCGGTCAACGCCACGATCTCTGCACGTTGTTGTCCAGGCACATGGAGTTTAATCAACGCCATCTCGCGCTCAACCACCGGATCAGCGGTGACATCACTGACTTTGAGGACTTCGATTAACCGATAGAGCTGTTTGACAACTTGCTCGACATGGTCAGATTCTACCACGACCGTCATCCGGCTGATGCTCGGAGTCTCTGTATGGCCGACTGCCAAACTGGCAATGTTGTAGCCGCGTCGACGGAACATGCTCACCGCACGGTTCAACACACCAGGTCGATCCTGCATTAACACCACAAGGGTATGCGTCTTCATCATCTACTCCGTAATCATATCGCCAATGCTTTTGTTCTGGGGCACCATGGGGAAGACGTTGACCTCGCGCTCGACGCGGAAATCAATCAACACCGGACCGTCGGTGGCATATGCCTCATCTATGGCCGCTTGCACATCCGCAGCTGACTCAACGATGATACCCTTCCAACCGTAGGCTTCGGCCAACAACTTAAAGTTCGGGCTTGTCAGTGGCGTACCGCTATAACGCTTATTCTCGAAGAGCTCCTGCCACTGGCGCACCATACCCAGATATCCATTGTTGATAATGGCAATCTTAAGGTTCTTCATCCCTTCTTGGATGACAGTAATCATTTCCTGATTGGTCATTTGAAATCCACCGTCGCCGGCAACTGCCCAAACGGTATCTTCAGGATGTGCCAATGCGACACCTAACGCAGCTGGCATAGCAAATCCCATGGTACCGGCACCACCGCTGGTGATATGCGTGCGTGGTCGATGCCAATCGATCAACTGAGCCGCCCACATCTGGTGTTGCCCGACGTCCGTGACGACGCGATAATTGCCGCGATCATTCAACGTCTTGGTCATGGCCGCGTAGACATCGTGGGGCAAGAACATCGACGTATCTGGGCGGTTCAGGTATTGTTGCTTATGCTGATGCTTTGACTGCAATTCGCGAATATGCGACATCCACGTGACGGCATTGGCATGGAACTGCGCAACTGCCGTCTCTTCGGGCTCTTCCTCGAGCAACGAGAAGAGGACCATCTTGGCATCACCAACGATTGGCACCTCAACCTCGATGTTCTTGCCGATTTCGGATGGATCAATGTCTACGTGGACAATAGCAGCATTTGGCGCAAAGGTTGAGGCTTTGCCGGTCACGCGATCGTCGAAACGGCCACCGATGTTCATCAAGAAGTCGGCCTCTTGGATGGCACGATTCACGTGCACCCAACCGTGCATACCAGGCATACCAATACAGAGTTCATGATCTTCTGAGATGGCGCCGAGGCCATGCAAAGTGGTGATGACAGGCAACTTGTAGCGCTCTGCAAAGGCTTTGACCTGTTCACTTGCTTCAGCCATCATGACGCCATTGCCAATCATCAACAACGGCTTTTCACTCTTGAGCATCAAATCGAGTGCAGCCTTCACCTGCTTCTTGCTCCCTTGATAGGTTGGACGATAGCCGGGCAAGAAGATTTTTTTGCTGTAATCAGGCACGGTTGATGACTGTAACGCATCTTTGGTGATATCGACCAACACCGGTCCAGGTCGACCTGTGGTGGCAATATGGATGGCCTCTTTGATGACATAGGCAATATCATCGACATTCTTCACCAGATAATTGTGCTTGGTGATTGGCATCGTAATACCGGTGATGTCAGTCTCTTGGAAGGCGTCTTTACCGAGCACTGCACTACTCACCTGACCACAGATGGCCAAGATAGGAGTGCTGTCCATCCACGCATCAGCAATAGGGGTAACGAGGTTTGTTGTCCCTGGACCACTTGTGCCAATACAGACACCCAATCGACCCGTTGCACGTGCATACCCTTCAGCGGCATGACCAGCACCTTGTTCGTGTCGACACAGCACGTGACGCAATTGATCGCGGTAATCCCACATCGCATAGTAGAACGGCATAATCGCTCCACCAGGAATACCAAACATCACATCCACACCGTTTTGGATGAGTGCTTCACACAAAATCTGTGCACCAGTGCGCTTCTCAGACATATAACCTCCATATGAATACACACAAACAAAAACCTCTCCCGTATCACTACGGGAGAGGTAGACTGTACATCTTCGTGCGGTTTCGCCGCTCCCTATAGTGCTATGTACCCGTAATCGCTACTACGACTAGGGTTACAATAATTACTACTAGGTTTAGCTGACCACGTTGAAACACAGTAAATCCCTTAACTAATGGACTTATGAGTAGTATACAGATAAATTATCACTTGTCAAATACTTCACGAAGTTCGTCGTTCTGACATACAAAAATCACGTAATTACGTCCCGTCATGCACATGATTCACTTGGTAGAGTGAACAATCTCAGGTATACTAAGCAAAACATGCCTACAGCAGAATCATGCATACACGATTACTAACACTCAACGAAACAATGCCACCACGATCGCATCGCCCCAACCTCGAAAAAGCGTTGCGTCACGACTGCGTTATCCGTTCAGACTGGCAGTATTTGATTGATACACTAGAAGCAGTCCTCAATTCATCGTGTACTGCGCGTGTTGTAATTATTAGTGAATTCCTCGCAATTGATTACGAAATGACTGACCATGACCGATGGTGGGCCCTCGATCGCGCACTCGCACACTCCTACAATTTGCGTGTGTGGCAACTCTACGACCAGATCAAAGCCCAAGGGCGAATTGAAATGTGCGTGGTACCGTTTCGTGGTGTCGAGACAGTACTACAAGAATTTGGCGTCACCCAGTACATCGACCAGAGCTATTATGCGTTTACTGTGGTGCCCGCATCGCGACAGGCAAATCGAATCGTGTGGGAGGATGCTAGTCCACCACGTGTCACTTGGAGCATGCAAGAATTCGAGAATCTATGGTCACATCCATGGGGCATGCTCGTCACTAGCGAACATCTTGACCGCTTGATGAAAGCACATGAGGTACACGCAGTAGCCGTCAAAGCAGCACATTTGGACTGGTTAACTCCATCAGATATTCATGTGTTGAATCAGCTTGTAGCTGTGGTGCGTAGCGGTGGTCGTAAATTGCATCTTGTTACCAGCTTCACCTCATTAATTGTGCGTATGGTCTACTTGGCGCACCTTCATATACACCATCAACGACAACGCGTCCTCATCTGTGTACCGGATATGTTTATACCGGATGTGCAGGTCATGATGCAGCAACTGCAACTCCTGGTGAATGTGCACGAATATCTTGAGGTCGTTTCTGCTGCGGAAATAGCAACTGTAGCGCACCATGGTGACGAGTTTGCCTGTGTACTTCTGACGGATGATGTCATTTCAACAACCGGTATAGAACATGTCTTGGCAAAATCATGTGCCTGTGTTGTATTCGCACAGCGTTCTTCTGTGCACACAGCGAGTGATGTCTGGCGCGTCATCAAATTTCTTGCACGTGCCGACGAATCACTGCTTGGGAGTCTGCAGAGTTTGTGGCAACAACAGGCTACAGTGCAACGGCTCCTGACACATGGCCAACCAACCGATGACGAACAATGCTGGGATTGGTATCGGAATCCGCTGCCAGCAAGTGAACTCCACCCGGTATTTGCCCGCGTGCGAACGTCACTTCGAATCAACGAGATGCAAACCATCGCGCATCGTATGGCGTGGCACACGCAACTTGTCCCGAGCGATCGCACCGTACTACTCAACTTCTTTCACGAGTACATCGCACGCTATTCACCGCTTACACAAGCGACGGTGTCAGATTTAAATCATTTCAATAGCGCACATACTCAATACATTGAATTCGACTATGCCACTTGCATCAACGACATAAATGCCGTCATTCACACCATCACAACCACACTTCGGCATAAGCAACACTGTTTGTGTTGGTTTGGCGAAGGAATTGATGTACTCCCCATTCAACGTGCTTGTCAAGCTATAGAGCATGTACGATTTGTCTTGATAAGCGACCGCATGATTAGTGTCGATGGTCAGATTATTTCGAGTAATCTTCTCAAGTCAATGCTACAGAGCGGTGATACGTGTATTGTGATGGCCACACCATCCGTACGCTCACTTGTTTGGCATGTCTTACAGTACATCGACACTACCATTGCACTCGCCGTGGGACCAGAACCGCTTATCAGTAACCGCAAGCGGACAATGAGTGGCATCCATCGACGATTCCATTGGGACGCCTTGCAACACCGCCAAATTGAAACAATCGTTAATGATGATGCGGCAAATCTATTTACCCCGCTCCAACTGGCTGAAATTACCGGCGAATTGGTGTATCAAATCGTACAATAATTCGATATCAAAGATGCATGGTGGGTGATAACAGAGACGCATGGTCATGTGTCTCTGTTATCACCCACCACCCATAACCGTGATATGATGGTCACATCTGGACACATACAAAGGAGCACACCGATGACAGCGACGATGATGCCGCGTTTGACCTCGATGAAAAAAGAGATTGCCACTGATCCCGAGCGCTTTGGCTATCTGGCCGATTGCACTGCCCTACTCGAAAAGCCTGCGCAACTCCGTGAATTTATGGTAACCGAAGGTTATGTCTACCTTAAAGGCATTTTGGACAAAACCAAACTGACCGAGGCGCGCATGGTCATGGCCGAGCGGCTTGCCGCCAAAGGCCAAATCGACACCAATCACCCACTCCTCGAGTGCATCGCCAGCCCAACCGCCAACGTGCAATTTATGCCCGATTTGAGCAAAGACAACCCGGCCTTGATGCAGGTGCTCTACGACGGTGCCATGATTCAGGCGTTTGA
>VGPG01000189.1 GCA_016875555.1 Chloroflexota bacterium
ATCTGACCGATCCAAAATGGCGTGGCAAAATTGCCGCCACGAACACGACGAGTGGTGCCATGCAAGCACAAGTTGCAGCACTCAAGAGCATCATAGGCGATGACGCAACGCAAACATGGTTGAATGGACTCGTCGCAAATGAAGTAACGTTCTTTGGCGGACATACCGATATTCGCAAGGCGGTAGGTGCTGGCGAATTTGCGATTGGCCTGGTTAATCACTACTACTACGAATTACAGAAGCGAGAATCAACCGATAATCGCGTCGGCGTCGTCTATCCAGATCAAGGCGAGAATCAAATTGGTGTGATGATGAATACGACTGCAGTGGGGCAGATTGAAGGTGGTCCAAATCCTGAGAATGCGCAACTCTTTGCAGAGTTCCTCTTCACCGAAGAAACACAAACACTTTTTGCAGAACTCAACTATGAGTATCCTATCTTGCAAGGAGTAAAGCTAGCGGATGGAGTTCGCGCTCAAGACACATTCCGAATCAAGACACTTGATATACAAACAATAGCCAATGACGTACCTCAAGCCGTTGAGATGATGCAACTCGCTGGTATTCCATAAGCGTCATCAACCCCACCTCGATGACATCGAGATGGGGTTTTTACGGTATTATTAAAGGGTAGTTATCGTGCGTTGACGCATCAAAGGCGAATCGATGTCAACTAGTACTCATGGTCTCCATATTCGTGTGTTTTCGCTCTTGATGATGTTGTTTCTTTTAAACGCATGCGGTGGTTCGCTCGTAAGCAATAGCACGCAAGAAGTAACACCGATTACGAGCAATTTGGTCATATACAGTGGTCGCACAGAAAGCTTCATGGTGCCGATTATCGTCGCATTCAATGATGTCTATCCCGACATTTCAATACAACTTAAATCCGGCAAAAACAGCGAACTTGCTGCGGCAATCATCGAAGAACGCGCAAACCCGCAAGCTGACATCTTTATCAGTACCGACATGCTCACACATATCAATCTCAGTAACTATGATGTGTTAGCACCAGCTCCTATCCGGGGCAGTGACTCCATACCTGATGAGTTTAAGCCAGTAAACGGAACATGGACATCGGTTACGGCACGGGCACGGGTCATTATGTACAACACGGACCTAGTATCAGCAGCAGACGCACCTCGGTCAATGTTTGACTTGACCGACCCAAAGTGGCGTGGCAAGGTGATTTTTGCGAACTCAAGTAATGGTCCATTTCAAGCACAAGTTGCCGCCATGATGACATTGGTAGGACGTGAGCGTACTGCTGAATGGCTCCGTGATTTGGTTCGTAACGATACGACCTTTTTTGGTGGTGCGAGCGACCTACGCAAGGCGGTAGGTGCTGGTGAGTTTGCCATAGGCGTGCTCAATCACTATAATTTCGAACTCCAAAAACGCGAAGCCACTGACAATCGTGTCGCAGCAATTTATCCTGACCAGGCAGAAGGCGAGATGGGTGTACTTGTCAATACAACCACGATTGGGCAAATCCGCGGAGGGCCAAATCCTACTGCAGCGCGCTTATTCGCAGAGTTCATTATCAGTGAGACTGCTCAACAGATCTATGCAGACACGAATTACGAGTATCCAATCCTGCCTACAATATCGGTGGCGTCTGGCATTTTGCCACCAAATCAATTTCGTCGCGCTGACGTGAACATGCAAGCAGTCGCAGATGATGTTGCTGCAGCCATTGAGCTGATGCAGGAAGCTGGGATACCATAATTCATGGCAGATTGGCAAATCATTACCGGGAATACCCGTAAACCACCCAAAGTAGTCTGGATTATCGCATTGCTCGTTGCAGCAGTTGCGTTAATTCCTGCGCTCTACACCATCATCAGAGCGGTAGATGCGATCGGCACAACACCACTGCCACCGTGGCCACTCCTCCGCACACTCATTGTCAACACCATTTTGCTTGCGGTATTCTCTGCAGCGTTGAGCGGCATTATTGGTGTGACTCAGGCATTATTAATCGAGCGAACCAATTTGTTTGGACGCCGATGGTGGCGCATCGTAGTCGCATTGCCGTTAGCAATTCCACCATATGTACTGAGCATGACCACAATTGCTTTGATGCGTCCTCGTGGCATCATCGAACGATGGTTGGTCGAAAATACGTATGCTACATATGGCGATATCCCATTCAACCTGCTGTTTGGATTGCCCGGGAGCACAATCGTACTGGCACTATGCCTATCACCCTATGTTTACTTACCTGTAGCTGCGGTGCTGCGACAGGGGAGTAATCACTTGAGCGAGATTGCACAAATTAGTGGCGCGTCATGGCGATATCGGCTGCGACACGTCACACTGCCGTTGATCATCCCCGCTGCTGGTGGTGGCATGCTGCTGGTGATGCTCTACGCACTTGCAGATTTTGGAGTGCCCGCATTGTTGCGCCTACCGACATTTAGCACGGCAATCTATGGCAGATTTACTGGGCAAATCGACCGCGCTGGTGCAGCACTTTTGAGTCTCCCACTTATCATTGCAACGCTTGGATTAATTATTCTTGAAGAGCGCTTAGCTGGCCGAGGTGGTGCACAAATTAATCGCTCATGGCGCCCCCAACTCCCACACGCACTCCAGGGGTGGCAACTCCCGGCTCTGAGTGTCATGCTGATAATCAGTGGAGCCGCACTCGTCGGACCTGTGTCAACTTTGATCTATTGGAGTATGAACGTCGTCTCAGCAAGCGAACTCGCAAGTCGTGTACCGCTCGACCGTTTACTTCAAATTGGAACTGGGAATATCGCGTTTGTAGCATTTGTGGCCACGCTGACTACCGCACTTGCCATCACACCTACGCTCCTCCTCCGACGTGGCGGGATAGCAGGCACACTACTTGCGCGTATTAGCCAAGCAGGATACGCACTTCCTGGTGTCGTTGTAGCGCTGAGTATCGTCCTTGTGATTAATCAAGCATCCCCATGGCTGGCTGGAGGACTGATACCACTCATTCTGGCCTACATTATTCGGTTTTTACCGCAGGCGGTGCAGAGTTTGGACGTTGCGTTTGAACAAATCGCCCCTTCACTCGAAGAGGCGGGACGAAGTCTGGGTCAGACTGCCAACAATGTCATTCGACAAATTGTGTTACCATTGGCAGCGCCTGGACTGCAGGCAAGTTGGGCATTGTTGTTCTTATCGATGCTCAAGGAACTCCCTGCCACCTTGCTCTTACGCCCTGCAGGATTTGATACGCTTGCAGTACGAATATGGATGCCGGCAAGCGACGGATTGTATACCGCCGCAGCCGTTCCTGCGTTAATATTATTGGTAGGTGCACTTCTCCCGCTGGCGTTAGTGCTCCGCAATCAATATCAGCGCCCACCACAACAACCTTCGGTTGAGGAGTGAGCATGGAACCCGTAATCACCTTACAACACGTAACACGACATCCGAGCACCGCTCGGCACCCAATCGTAAACGACTTAAGCCTTGAGCTCCACCCAGGTGAAATATTAGTTTTACTCGGGCCAAGTGGGTCTGGCAAAACCACGACACTACGCTTAATCGCTGGCCTAGAGCTCCCCGATCGTGGCGAAATAATGATTCGTGGCGTTTCAGCCGCAGGTCGCGGACGTGCACTCCCTCCCGAAGCACGTCGTGTCGGAATGGTGTTCCAAGATTACGCGCTTTTTCCACATATGACCGTCAACGACAACATTCGCTTTGCGCTACACGCATACCCAAAGCATGAACAACCGGATCGCATCAACGAAGCACTCAGACTCGTCGGGCTAACCGGTTTGGGTGAACGCTTACCGCACCAACTGTCAGGAGGGCAACAGCAACGTGTTGCCATCGCACGCGCATTGGCCCCACAGCCTCCTGTGATCCTACTTGATGAACCATTTAGTAATTTAGATACGGCGCTACGAGACCACGTGCGTAGTGAACTCCGCTCGATTCTTCGCACCGCTCAAACCTCGGCAATAATTGTGACCCATGACCAGGCCGAGGCGTTAGCAATTGCCGATCGGATTGCATTATTGCACGAAGGGGTGCTTCATCAAATAGGCACGCCAGAAGAATTATTCGCACAGCCATGCACTCGATTCGCGGCGGCATTCATGGGACAAGCAGATTTTGTCACCGTTCACAGAAATGGGCAACAGCTCAGCAGTGAACTCGGCCCACTACAACTGCATGATGATCATGTGGCATGTTACGAGCAGACATGCATACTGGTGCGGCACGATGATGTGTCGTTCGAACCAAACGCGCACCACCCAAATGCACACATTTTGGAACGACATTACGAAGGTCCAATGTATCACTACCGACTGCGCTTACAATCTGGACAAATGGTAAGCTGCAAACTGCCGCACGATAACAAATTCGATGTCGGCACGCCAGTTGTGGTACGGTACATCTGCACGCATCCATTGGTCTACTTTATTGGCGAAAACGCTAGGAGCGTCGCAACGCCAATCGCTTTATAAGTGGATGGGTATGTGATCATAAAGAGAATACTAGCGGTCGTTTGTTTGATGACTTGTTGCATTCCTATTGCACATCTCTTGCTCTACTTTATGGTAGTGTGGGTGAGCAATAACGCATCACCAACGCAATTCACGCTCACGCCATTTGATGTTGCATGGGATACCTATCAAACGACGTTGCCACACGTTGTCACGAACACATACCTTTTTCCAGGCACAGACGCACCACTATTGACGCATATCTGCGAATTAAGTGTGCGTTCACTCGGTCTCCTAAGCATTGCATCAATGGTTGCGATGCTTTTTGGAATCGGCGGTGGTACGCTTGTGAGCAGGCAGTTACACACCGCTTTTCCTCGGTGGTTCATAGTGATGACAAGTGCTGGGAATGCACTACAATCATTATTTATTGCGAGTAGCGGCGTTGCCTTCATGTACTTTATCATCGTCTATACTCCTTATCAGCCACCTTTGCCAATTCACGGGTTCGGATGGGACGCGCATTTGGTATTTCCCGTCCTTGCACTTTGCATTCGACCGATGATGTCGATTGCACTGGAGACGGCAACCTTATTTGGTGCGGCAAGTCAAGAACCGCATGTCACCGCCACACAAGCACGTGGACTCAGCAAAGCACATATTTTATTTGCCCGCCTTTGGCCAGCACAAGCACAAACAATTGGGCTTATCTGTGCTTCGAACATTCGACAGATGATCGCAGAACTCATGCTCATCGAGATTATCTTTGGGTGGGGAGGTCTCGGTGAATACATCGTTCGCGCCATTGTGCCGCCAAAACTCACGAACATCGCACCAGTGGCTGTCTATTTAGATGCACATACGTTTGCCGGGCTCGGCGTGGTTGTCGTAGTGATATTTGGTGTGATCGAGGTATTTCGCATTGTTGCCACTCCACGCCACCATTGGACTTTCAGAACGGATGGTGTATGAAGCACCGTCTTTCCTTCATCATTGGCGTTGTTATCCT
>VGPG01000190.1 GCA_016875555.1 Chloroflexota bacterium
CTCGCAGCGGCAATGCGGCGCGCACTGCGCTCGCCCGATGAGCGCGCTTAATGCGTTAACCCGTCAACGCGCGGTTTTTGCCAGCCCATGACCCCATCAATCCACAATGCCAAACTCACCCACGCCACGAATCCTACAATTCACAACACGAAGAGGCGCGCTGCGCGCCCTTTGCGCCACACGGGCGCCAACACGACGGCAAGCCCGCTGGCCAGCAGTGGCGTAACCGTGTACAAATACCGTACCTGTGCCGCCGTGACCAATTCAAGTATCCAGAAGATGAGA
This sequence comes from Chloroflexota bacterium, assembly GCA_016875555.1. GTDB lineage: Bacteria > Chloroflexota > Chloroflexia > Chloroflexales > Roseiflexaceae > UBA965. The sequence continues at coordinate 286 of VGPG01000190.1, forward strand.
CCGACGCCGAACCAACTCCAGCCGACGCGCCCCAACGTGCGCACGGCAATCAGTACGATGAGCGGGGCAATCACCAACGGTATCGGCTGCCACGCAACGGTCGCCGCAGTAATCATGCGTGCGAGTATGTCATTGATGGGTGAGGTAGCCAACACATTGAACGACATCACCACCCCTTGACCACCGCCCATGATGCGTAGGAGAATCCCGTACGCCAATCCGAGCACCAGCACAGCCGGCACTACCGGGAGCATGCGTTGCCACCATCTGCGCCGAAAAAGGTCTTCTTCGCCCAAACGTACCAGTCCGTACCACACCACAGCCACAATAAACTCACCGATGTGCATGGCTGCGATGAAGACCATGCCAATCGCCACGCCATAATTGGTCTTTGTATCACGTCGTACCGCCAAATACATCACCAATAAGGTCACCATGTGTGCGGTAATTTGTGGCATGAATGACCACCAAATGACTGCCGATGACAGCGGCCATACGACGCTCAAAATGCCAGCAAGTTATGCCGTCGATGTTGCGATGCCGATTTGACGCAACAAGAGCCACACGATGATGCCAGTGGCTGTTTCACTGGCAATCATGAGCAGATGCAACGCACTGTGTGGGCCAATCCACCCACTCAGTGAATCGGCAAGCCAATAGTAAAACGGCAAAATCAACGAGATGCGCTGGCCAAACTCGAATGGATTGTCTGTCATGATCCACGCACCATCGTGAAAGTGCTGCAGGCGCCGCAGATGAATGTGATAATCGTAGCCTGCAAATGGTGGATACATGATGCCCCATATCCGCACACCATAGACGATTGCCGTCACCGCCAACATCACGCGCGGAACCCATCTGCGCAACAGGTAGAGCATCGGTGGAATGATGGTGCTTGACAACGCCATACCAGCCACCCACGTTGGCGCGTGGAGTGGGTTGAGTGCAATCAGGAGCATGACGACAAACGGCACAGCAATACCGCCCACAATCCAGTATTGACGCCATAACAGTGCCACAGAAAGCATCATCATCACGGCCAGCCACGCCACGCTCACCTGCATCACGATAGGCATGACATGTGTGTCAAACATGATGAGACCAGCAGAAAGCAGGCGTATCCCCAGCACGCGTGAATCGCCCGGCGCAATAAATGCCGGTGCAGTAAGCGTTATTGTTTGCTGGCCAGTGAACTGTGTGGTCGAGGAGCATCATTACCGTGCGTCGACCGGTAATTGTCGTCGCATACTGGTCAACCATCACCGTAACCGGTGCACCGACGTCAGCGAGTTGCACTGTGGCGATTGCCATGCTCCCAAGTTGCAATCCTGACCACATAATTGAGGATTGTGGCTCACTCCAACGATACTGCGTGGCATCTGTGGCCGTTTCGGGCGCATACATGTGCGCAAATAACGGTTGACTTTGCGGACTTGTACTTGCGAGTTCGTACGCGTCTGGAGCCAGGCCAGGGTAGAGCAGATACATGCTCATCCATGCCGAAATTACCACCAACAGCGTCCCTACACCATACCACCAGCGCGTCCAAATCATGACCAATAACCCCATTACTTACCGACGATCTGCGTACCCAGTCATCTCAAGATAGCCGACACCACGTATCGGTGCACCGGCCATCTCCCCCTGTATGCGCACCGCCCCCTCCCAGTAGCGTACTGTCACCTGCAACTCTTGGTCGGCGAGCGCCGGTGTAACGGTCATCGTTAAGTCGAGTGGCTGTATTTGAATTTGCCAGGCAGCGGGATACACGCCACCAGTGTGCGGGCTTTGCCAACTCCCTTGTGGCACAAAGACGATGTCCGCACTCTTGAGGCGCACCACCTGGCCATCGGCCCCTCGATAAATGCCCGCACTATACGGGTCACTTGTGCCGTCGGTGCGACGGAGGTGATATATCATCATATCACTGCCGTCAGCGAAATGCAGGGCAAACCAATCCCATCCCTCTTGGTCATCGGCAAGGGCACTCGTGCTCCACTCACGATCCATCCAGCTATTTCCGGTTACCGTGTAGGTCTCACCGGCAATCGTCATCTGTCCGGTCGTCGGCATGCGCGTCATCGAGTAATAATACGAGGCGTTACCGACGCCCGCTGACTTTTGACTCAACCCTGCATCACCCTGTAGCAACGGTGGCTGACTACTGTCGAGCGTCAGATCAAGACCAATCTCGCCCTCAGTCGCCACGAGACGCATCGTTTGTACCGCTGGATCGTCGCTTTGGACCTGCCAATCGTCGAGCCACACGCGGAAGGGAGCAGCTTGTGCACCAGCGAGTCCGACCGCCTCTCGACTAAATCGCTCATACGCAAAAAAGCGTTGGCCCGTCACATCCGTCACCGCCAAATGCCCCATAAAGGCCGCCTCGCTTCGCCACGCCGAGATCGCTGGCGTCTCATCGGTCGGGGGCACAATTGCCGAGCGAAACAAGGTAAACTGATAGCCCAATTCACGCCCATCGCTGGCCGTCAGATTCCCCGTAAAGTACCACCACTCCACCGCATACCCATCATGTGGCCCATGATCAGCCGGAAAGCTGAAAACCCGCGGGTCAATCGCCTTGTTGAATCCACTCGTATCGGCCCGATTCATACTCTCGGCCACAGTCAATTGCGTCTGAAGTGCCGGCGCAACCGGCGCCCCACAGGCCGTCAACAAGAGCACAAACGCGATTGCAATCTGGTATATCTTCATCGGTTTATTCCTCACGCAACGCCAACGCCGGCGCCACTCGTGAAATGCGCCAGGCTGGCACAATCCCGGCTAACAACGCCGCAATCACCGCCGTCACAAGCGCTTGGGCATAAATCGCCGGCTCAAAGGCGAACTGCAACGTCCAGCCGAACGAAATGCGGTTAATCACAAAAATCAACGCCATCGCCATCGCCGTCCCCACCGGCATCGCCACCAGTCCGGCCACCACGCCCATCAACCCCGTCTCGCTCAAGACCAGCTGCCACAATTGCCGCGGGTCAAGCCCAATCGCCCGCAACATGCCGAACTCGCGCAAGCGCTCGAGTTGCATCGCCGTCAAGGCCGCCAGAATCCCCACAAAGGCCACAATGGTCGCCAAGAGCTGCAACACGTTGGTAATCGCAAAGGTGCGATCGAGAATCTCAATCGACGTCTCGCGCAAGGTGCGATTGGAGCGCACGTTCAACGCTTGATTGGGGAACTCCGTCCGCACGCGCTCAACCATCGCCTCGCTCTCTACACCGGCATCAAGATAAACACCCAGCGACGAGACGTTTTGGTCATCATACAGTTGCCAATAACGCTCAATGGGCATCATTACCACGCCCAACTCGGTGCCGTAATCATAAAAGACGCCCGCAATCGTCATCGGTACATCGCCGCGATCGGTCTGCATCACAAACGTGTCGCCCACGTGCAAATCGCGCTTGAGCGCTAATGGCTCCGAGATGATGATGTGGTCACGCGCAAAGGCCGGCCAAATCGTCGCCGGATCGCCCTCCGCCCAAATAAACGTCTCATAATCGGCTGGCGTCACATCAAGGGCAATCTGCAAGACGGGGGTTTGGTCGGTGGGTATCAACACACTCCGGTAGCGTCGCACACGCTCAACTCCCTCAAGTGTCGCCACGCGCTCGGCTACCCCGGCCGGCAACGGCGTATCAAGACGATTCGCCGTAATCGACGGTGCCGAGACAAAGACATCTGCACGGATTGTGGTACTCAACCAGTCCACCACGGTCAACCGAAAACTGGCCACCATCAAGCCCACGGCAATCGTCACCGCCACCGCAATCATCAAGGCAGCCACAGCCACCGCCGTGCGACTCAGCGAGGTCACCACATCGCGTACTGCCATTCCCGCTACCAACCCGAAAACGCGCACGGCGACGGGCCGGATAATCTGCATCAACCACACCGTACAAATGGGCGTCACCATGGCAGCCCCGAGCGTCAAGGCCAAAAGCCCAGCATAACTAAAGAAAATGTTGGGGCCGAGCCACATGATGACGCCGCCAATAAGCACCAAAGCGGCACCCACTACACCCAAAATCGGCACCATGCGCTGGGTTTGCTCTTCGTACGATGAGCGACGCAACACGGTGCGCGGCGGCGTACGCGCCGCCTCCCAGGTGGGGATGGCGAGTGCGACGAGTGATGCCAATAGGCCGAGCACCACACCCTTGAAAATCGGCCAAATTGAAAGTTGTATGCTGCTCACCGATACCACGTAATAAATATCGTTTATCGTGCGTGAAACTAGACTTAACAGGAGCTGCGCTAAGCCGATGCCGATGGCAATGCCCAACGCTGTCCCCAAAATACCGATGACGGCCCCCTCGACCAGCATCAAACGCGCAATCTCGCCTTGTGAAACACCCAAGCAGCGCAAGGTGCCCAGCAATTGCCGGCGTTGCACCACCGCAAAGGTCATGGTGTTGTAAATCAAAAACATGCCGACGACCAGCGCCAACAGACTCAACGCGTTGAGATTAATCTCAAACGACGCCGTCATCTCGGTGGTGCTTTGGGCGCGCTGCTCGGGGGTAATCAGCCGAATCCCGCTCGGCAAACTCGCCTGCACCGTGGCCCGTTGCGCCTCGTCAAGAATCAAATCGATACGGTCGATGCGACCAACTTTGCCGAACCACGTCTGGGCCACTGAGATGTCTGTAATCAGCAGGTCGGTCAGCGCCCGTTGGGTACTCGGGTCGCCCGGCGCAAGAATGCCCACAAGTGTCATCAATTGCGGTTGCCCGGCAATGTTTACCGAAAATTCCGCTCCGAGTGCAACGCCCAAGGCATCTGCCGTGGTTTGGCTCATCAAGACGGCGTTCGGCGCCGTCAGCAAATTGACCAGACTACTGCCCAGCGCTCCACCACCCGGAGTCAACTCAGGACGAAATGGCGCTTCGCTGAATGGGTCAATGCCCAACACCGTCAAGGTACGGGTGGGGGTCGTGACCGTCGTCGCAAAGCCCTCAACGACCGGCGCACTCGTGCGAATCCCCTGCTCGACGCGCAACTGTGCAAAAAAAGTCTCGTCAATGCCGTTTGGGCCACCGACAAGTTGGTCGGTGGCACGCCCAGTCAC
>VGPG01000191.1 GCA_016875555.1 Chloroflexota bacterium
AATGGTCGATTTAGTGAGGGACTGTTGACCGCATTTTTAATCTTCTGCGTTGGTCCTGTAACCATCCTCGGCAGCATTGATAATGGGCTACGGGGTGATAATCAACTGCTCACCATCAAAACCGTCCTCGACACGATTACCGCGGCGGCACTCACAAGCACGTACGGTGTCGGTGTGATTGCCTCTGCACTACCACTGTTATTGATGCAGGGTGGCATTTCATTGACCGCAGGGGCTTTTGCACAACTGATTCCCGACCCAGCAAGTAATCCATTGGTGTTAATTGCCACAGGGACAGGTGGGATCATGTTGCTTGGATTGGGTTTCAATTTACTTGAAGTCACAAAAATTCGCATTGCAGCGTTATTACCGGCAATTTTGGTGAGTCCACTCTTATATTGGTGCATTGAACAGTTGTAGGGTACTGTGGATTACACCCCAGTACCCTACTTCGTTAAGAATCCTAATCGCCAAATTGAATGCCTTGGGCAAGTGGCAATTCACGCCCCCAGTTAATGGTGTTGGTTTGACGGCGCATGTATGCGCGCCACGCATCACTGCCGCTTTCGCGACCACCACCGGTTTCCTTTTCTCCACCAAACGCGCCACCAATCTCAGCACCACTGGTACCGATATTGACATTTGCTATACCACAATCACTACCACGGTGCGACAAGAACAGCTCGGCCTCGCGCATGCTATCAGTGAAGATAGCACTGCTTAATCCTTGTGCAACATCGTTATGCATGTGGATGGCCTCATCAAGCTGTGCATAGCTCATCACATACAAAATCGGGGCAAATGTCTCTTCACAGACCACATCTACTTGCTGTGGCATCCGTATGATAGTCGGTTCAACAAAATTCGCACCGATTTCAAGCCGTTGCTTACCACCAACCAAGACTTGGCCGCCGGCAGCTTTCGCGCGCTCGATTGCTTGCATCATACTCGTGACGGCACCGGAAGTTGCCAAGGGGCCAACCAACGTGCCTGCATCGAGTGGATTTCCGATAGGAACGCTTGCGTAGGCCTTTACGAGGCGTTGCATCAACCCATCCACCACGCTTTCGTGGACGATGAGTCGACGTGTCGTTGTACACCGTTGTCCGGCGGTTCCAACCGCTCCAAAGAGCACTGCACGGACTACCATGTCGAGATCGGCATTCGCCGTAACGATGATAGCGTTATTACCACCTAGTTCGAGAATTGATTTACCAAAACGACCAGCCACTGTTTGCGCGACTTTACGACCAGTACGGGTACTCCCTGTAAATGAGACTAGTGGCATTCGCGGATCCTCGGCCATCGCCTGACCAACTACACTACCAGAGCCAACGGCCAGGGTAAAAATGCCTGTTAAGCCATGGTCATTCATGACTTTGTTCGCAAGATGTTGCGTAGCGACTGCAGTCAGTGGAACCAATTCCGATGGTTTCCACACATTTGTGTTACCACATACCGCGGCAATCGCGGCATTCCAACTCCAAACAGCTACCGGAAAGTTGAACGCGCTAATTATGCCGATAGGACCAAGTGGGTGCCACTGTTCGTACATACGATGATTGGGACGTTCACTGTGCATGGTCAAACCATATAACTGTCGGCTAAGTCCCACTGCAAAATCACAAATATCAATCATTTCTTGCACTTCACCGAGACCCTCAGGACGAATTTTGCCCATTTCGAGCGACACCAATTCACCGAGGGGTTCTTTGTACTCACGCAAGATGGTGCCCAAATCGCGAATCACGTCACCGCGTTTAGGTGCGGGGACCATCCGCCAGGTCTCAAAGGCTTTTTTGGCGACGTCAACGGTTTGATTGTATGCGGCAACATCGGCAAGTTGTACCTGAGCAATCACGTTCCCAGTCGATGGATCGACGCTTGACACCCACTCACCACTCGATGACAACCATTCTGGACCTGTACACGTCCCACGATTTCGCTCTTGTAAATGGAGCTTCTGTAATAACGACTGTACGCGACTGGACATAGATGTTCTCCTTCATCACTACAGGGATATTATGACATACACGAGCAAAAAAGGCTTAGACGGTTTCACTATCCTGGTACGACTGAACAGCTTCGACGATATCGTTGAAGATTCGCCCTTGGCCCTTACCTGTCGATGAACGCCAATTTTTCGACACACTGCGAATATGACGACCAAACAGCGTACGCACGTAAGGGCTGAGGACCACTAAGTCGTGTTGTGGTATTTCACGTTCGATGCGTTCTGCATCTTTGTCCCAATTTGACTTCCAACCAATAAGTTCCCAGGTTACCGAGATATGGGGATGGGTACTTTTCAGGCGTTCGTCAATTTGTTCTTTGAACGATTGTTGTGTTTCATTCCCACCTATATAAAGGACGCGACACGGGCGAAGTGACTCTGGCATCACATACACCGTAAAGAACTGATGATACTGTGGGCATTCAGGATGTCGCAGTTGTTTCATCCACTCATAGACTGCGCGGGCACGTTGCATGGTGCGTTGGCCGATATAAATATTACAGAGCTTGGGTAGCAACGGCATCGCAATATCGTGTTTGCCGATCATGAAGAGCAACTGTATGTGCATTTCAAGCGTGTCGGTCTCGCCCCACATTTGCACGAATATTGCATGATTATCATCAATAAACTTGGCCATGAGGGTAGCAAATTCGCTGTTACTACTTGCGTTCATTTCGAGCAAATCAAGGAGATATTCGCAGGCTTGGTCATTTTCGTTTGCGACGGCGATTTGCATGGCATTAATGTAATGTTCATAGCGCGCAGATGCTGACAACCGCACAAATTGTTCACTATGAAAGTAGCGATGCCAAATCTCGGCCCCATACCGCATGACTTCGTCGACAGTACAGATGCTGTACAAATCGAGATCACGATAATTGAACAGATGCTGCATCACATCGCGTGCAACACCAGCGTCGATTTTGGCGAGATTATGATACATGTCGAGCCAGTGTGAAATTGGGAAAAGCACGTCAGAAAGAATAATGTAATTCACATCTTTATGAATAGCCGAGATATCTTCGGCTGATGGCTTAAACGACCAGGCACGCAATCGGAGAAAGACCGTCCAATCATACAAGCCACGTGCTTTGTATGCATCGAGCTGACGTTCCATACCTTGTCTAGCTTCGTGTAAGTATTCAAATGCTTGTGCAGAGTGGTGATTTGCAGTTTCAAGAATGCCAAGAATAAATTGCGCATTGGTGTAATCGGCATTTGGCACTTGGAGAGCTGATAAGAAGTGTTGTTTTTGACTTTCCAAGGCGACTCTGATCATGCGATTCTGGTCTTTGTCATCGCCTGGCAAGATGCTATCTAGGGCTGTGTATTTGGCCAACGTCAAACCGATATCGGCATACGTCTGAGAGACTTCGCTAAAATCATGCACTGAGATTGCCAAATCAAACAATTCTGATGCTTGCGTGAAGCGTCGTTTCCGACGAAGATGTTGTCCACGCTTGCGCAAACACCGTGCATATAAGTCACGTTCGATACCAGCCGCATGCAATTGTCGCACGAGTTCTTGGAGGATGCGATCTGCGATATCGCTACTCTCACTGCGACGCACCAAATCCGCTGCGATGCTATAAATTTGATACGGCACACTTTGGGGGTGTTCAGCAAATGCGAGATGCGGTATTGGACAGCGCTCGAGTAGTTCAGCGATGTGTTGATATACCTCGCGCTGGGCAAATGTCGTGAGCAACAGATAGAGGGGTTCTAGTAACTCAACAGGAAGTGTAAGGAGTTGCAACCAGTATTTTTTGTGTGCAACAAAAGTGTCAACAACAACCTCGTGATTTTCGCGCCATAATCCGATGAGATACCCGTAGTATGCCCACGCTTGTGCCATGTTACTTTGATGCTTTTCGACAGAAAAACGTATCCCACGCAACCCATGAAAGTAGCCAAGATGAAAGTAATATGCAGGAATCTCGCTATTCAGTCGTAACAGCTGATGTAATGCACGTTCCATTTCGTCGGGCACGAGCGCCCCATTGATATCACTGACACTTTCATTGATGGCGCGTATCAAAAGACGATCAAGTGCACCAAAGTGTTGTGGCCATGGGGGCAAAGTTGGTGGTGGATCAAGTGGTTTCTGCACCACAACTTTTCGTTCTGGTTTTGGTTTGATTGGTATCGGCGATGGACTACTGACGGGCACGACCGTTTGTGCGTCATCGACGGCAACCACTGGGGTCTCCGCTGGCGGCAACGCAAATGTCTCGGATTGGGCTGCACACCACGCTCCATGTTCTTGCCAGATTTGTTCGTAGCGTGCAGCGGTGAATGCTTCGGTACGCCCAGGGCAATCAGAAAAGAGGGTAAACATGCACATGACTGCGATTGGAGGTGGTGCATGGAGATGGAGATGCTCAACCACTCGCATGTACCAATCTGCCGGATATTGATTCGAGGGTAAATCTGGCTGACCATCATTACCGATTTGGCGTATGTCTTCGATGAGCTGTGTATGAAACGTTTTGAGGTAGCTATGACAAATATCATGAATAATGACTGGATTTGCGGTAGCAAGAGATTCTAATCTATCTATGCGCCAGGTAAGTTGCTTTTGACGAACCGCTATGATACGCCAATTTAATCGGCGCATCAAGATTTCATCAAACCGATGTATTTTCGACGCTTTATCAATCAAATCGCGCTGATCATAGAGTTTTGCAATGATTTCGAGACGAAGTTGACGTGAGAGCAGTTCCCAAAACATACGGAGTGCTTGTGGTTTGGCGCTTATTTCGCTTAATGAAGATTGTTGCATAGTACATCCACTTTCATCGCATGTTCGTTGCATCAACATACCACATCAAAATGAGTAATCATGTATGGAGCATGGCTACGCCATACATTATGCTAATGCGCTACGCATGCCGTTAATCAGATGTGCGCCATCAGCACCAACCGTCAAGAAATTGACACCCTGATCGGCATATTGTTTGAGTGCTGCTTTGGATGGTCCAATCATGCCGATGCCACGTTGCGCACGGTGTGCTGCGGTGATGATTTGTGCAATTGCCGTATCCAACGCCGCACTCGGATTCGCGACGCCCAACGACTGACTTAAATCGGAGGTTCCGATGAAGATGATATCTGCACCTTCTACTTGACATATTTCATCACGATTTTGCAACCCCTTAGCGGTTTCGATTTGGAGAACGACAACGATACGCGCATTCGACGCCTCAGGATACGAACGAGCAGAAGCGCCATAGCCTTGTACAGATGATTGACTGAGCAAATAGGCCATCGTCAACGTGTGCAAACCGCGCGTACCGTGTGGCGGATATTTGGCCCACTCAATTGCTTGTCGCGCTTGTTC
>VGPG01000192.1 GCA_016875555.1 Chloroflexota bacterium
GTGCCGGCTGTCGGTCTGGTACTCCACGTGACGGATGGCGATCGTGATACCACGAGCGCGCTCCTCGGGAGCATTGTCGATCTGGTCGTACGCCGTGAACTGGGCGGCGCCGCGCAATGCCAACACCTTGGTGATGGCGGCCGTCAACGTGGTCTTACCGTGGTCGACGTGACCGATGGTGCCAACGTTGATATGTGGCTTGTTACGCTCAAACTTCTGCTTTGCCATGACTCCTCATGCCTCCACACTGTGCAATGTTACGAACAAGATACGCATTATACCAAAGAATTAGCCGCGTCGCTTGGTGATAATCTCCTGAGCCAAGTGATCAGGCATCGGTTGATAGTGGGCAAACTCCATCGACGAGGTGGCACGACCCTGGGTTGCTGAACGCAACTCGGTGGTGTAACCGAACATCGTTGAAAGCGGTACGTACGCGCGGACAACCTGTGCATTACCGCGTGCTTCCATACCTTCGACCTGACCGCGGCGGCTGTTGAGATCGCCCAACACCGTGCCGAGGAAGTCTTCGGGAGTGACCACTTCGACCTTCATGACTGGCTCAAGGATTTGTGGACCGGCCTTCTTTACGCCGTCCTTCAAGCCCATTGACGCTGCAATCTTAAAGGCCATTTCGGATGAGTCGACTTCGTGGTATGAACCGTCATACAGCGTGACCTTGACGTCAACGACTGGATACCCGGCCATCACACCACCAGCCATAGCCTCCTTGACACCAGCCTCGACAGCAGGCACATATTCACGTGGAATAGAACCGCCAACGATGCCGTTGACAAACTCAAAGCCAGTCCCGCGCTCGAGTGGCTCGATGGTCAATTTGACGTGGCCATATTGACCCTTACCGCCCGACTGTCGGACAAACTTGCTGTCAACGTCGGTATTTTGCGTGATTGACTCACGGTAGGCTACTTGTGGTTTGCCCTGGTTGGCCTCGACCTTGTACTCGCGACGCATACGGTCAACGATAACCTCAAGGTGAAGCTCACCCATGCCGGCAATAATGGTCTGACCCGTCTCCTGGTCGGTGAAGACGCGGAAGGTTGGGTCTTCTTCGGCCAGTTTACCCAACGCCACCGCCATTTTGTCCTGGTCGGCTTTGGTCTTGGGTTCAACAGCCAACTGAATGACCGGCTCTGGGAAGCGGATGTTCTCGAGCACAATCGGATTCTCAGGATCACAGATGGTGTCACCCGTGAAGCTCTGCTTTGGACCGACCATGGCTGCAATGTCACCAGCGTATACTTCTTTGATTTCTTCGCGGTGATTGGCGTGCATCTGAATCAAACGACCTGCGCGCTCGCGGTTGTTACGCGTCGTGTTGAGCACGTAATTGCCCGCCTCGAGCTTGCCCGAGTACACGCGGAAGTAAGCCAGCTTGCCCACGAATGGGTCAGCCACAATCTTGAAGACCAACGCCGTGAATGGCTCTGAATCATCCGTCTTGCGAATGATGAATTCAGCATCGTCTGACTCTGAATCAACACCAGGCAACGTACCACGAATCGGTGGAATGTCGAGTGGTGACGGCAAGAAGTAGACGATGGCGTCAAGCATGCGTTGCACACCCTTGTTGCGCAATGCGGCACCACACAACACCGGCACCAACGTACCAGCAATGGTGGCCTTGCGCAATGCAGCACGCAACTGCTCAGTTGACGGAATCTGCCCTTCGAGGTACATCATCGTCAACTCATCGTCCGTCTCAGAAATGCGCTCAATCATCTCTTGACGAGCTTGCTCGGCCTTGGCCTTGAACTCATCAGGAATCTCGACGAACTCTTCCTTGCGCCCCATGTCCTCGTTTGAGTACAACACGGCCTTCGACTCAATCAAGTCGATAATACCGCGGAATCGATCCTCGGCACCGACAGGCAATTGGACCAATACAGGCTTGGCACCCAAACGGTCAATAATCATGTCCACCGTGCGCTCGAAGTTGGCACCCGTGCGGTCCATCTTGTTGACAAAACAAATGCGCGGCACGCGGTACTTATCCGCCTGGCGCCATACGGTCTCGGACTGCGGCTCGACACCGGCAACAGCGTCGAATACCACCACACCACCGTCAAGCACACGCAATGAACGCTCCACCTCAGCGGTGAAGTCTACGTGTCCCGGGGTGTCAATGATGTTAATACGGTATGAGGTACCCTCTACGGTCCACTCTGCGGTGGTGGCTGCTGAGGTAATCGTGATACCACGCTCACGCTCCTGCTCCATCCAGTCCATGGTGGCAGTACCCTCGTGCACTTCACCGATTTTGTATGAACGGCCGGTGTAGTACAGAATACGCTCCGTGGTTGTGGTCTTACCGGCATCAATGTGCGCAATAATACCAATGTTACGGTAACGATGTAACGGCGTCTCTCGAGGCATAGCCTTTATCTACTCCTTAGAAGCGTCGCCCAGGCGACATCAACCCAATTCTTAGAAGCGACCGTAGTGTGAGAAGGCACGGTTGGCTTCAGCCATGCGCTGCACATCTTCACGCTTCTTGATGGTCGTGCCCGTGTTATTAAAGGCATCAACCAACTCTAATGCCAAACGCTCAACCATTGGCTTGCCACTGCGTGAGCGGGCTGAAGCCAACAACCAGCGGATTGCCAACGACTGACGTCGCTCTGCTTTTACTTCGACCGGAACTTGATAGGTCGCACCACCCACACGGCGTGGCTTGACTTCGATGACAGGCCCTGCGTTGCGCAATGCACCGTCGAGAACTTCCATCGGGCTCTTCTTGAGTCGCTCTGCAGCCATCTCAAGCGCACCGTACACTATTGACTCTGCCAAGCTCTTCTTGCCGCGCATCATCGTCTTGTTGATGAAATGTGAAATGACCGCGCTGCCATAGCGGCTGTCTGGCAGAACTTCACGCTTTACTGTTGTGCCACGTCGGGGCATAGCTTCCCTCTCAACCTACATGAACGCACAATGGCGTGTGTTACTTCTTCTTGGCTGGTGCAGCGTTCTTCTTGGTACCGTACTTCGAACGACCCTGCTTGCGGTTTGAAACACCCTGTGAGTCCAAGGTGCCACGCACAATGTGATACCGTACACCCGGCAGGTCCTTTACACGACCACCACGGATAAGCACCACTGAGTGCTCCTGCAAGTTGTGCCCCTCGCCCGGAATGTAGGCCGTAACCTCCATGCCGTTCGAAAGACGCACACGTGCAATCTTGCGCAACGCAGAATTGGGCTTCTTTGGGGTCATCGTGCGTACCTGCGTACATACACCACGCTTGAATGGTGACCCACTGCCACGCGTTAACTTGCCCTTCAACGAGTTGTAGTTGAAGCGTAGAGCAGGTGCCTTCACCTTGCGCTCTACTGGCTTGCGGGGCTTGCGAACTAGCTGATTGATCGTCGGCATGCTCTCTGCTTTCTCCTCAGTCCAACAGCACACAAAAAAATATGTTGCCCTCGGATCTGGTCGCAATATACATTGCGCCTTAGAGAAGGGCACGTTGGCTTCCTCGTAACCGATTGTTGCATCTGCATCTGCATTTGCAAGGTTGAATGATACCATAGCAAGGTATGAGTGTCAAACAAGTTACCCCTCCGCTAGCCCCCCATCATCCCCGTTTTTATCGCTTTTTAGATTACAATAACATTACAAATGAATTATTATGTTAAATAAGGGGGTTTTCCGGGGAGAATACGGCCGACACCGCAGCGCGCACACCGGAGCCGATCGGTGCATGGATGGCACAAAATCACGCGGAAAGTATTTACATTCTCGCAATATACAAGGTTATGTATTCGAAACGTCTGCACGCCGTAACCAGATATTCAACACACCGGGCATGAGTGGTATCATAGGAGGGGAAGCACGGAATGCACCCAAGTCCAACGAAGGAACGAAAAGGAGAGTGCCACGATGAGCACCATTTCGCCTGCACCAGTACGTACCGACCGCTATCAGGTCAGTGTGACGAATACGTCCATTTTCATTCGCAAGGATACCTTGTTGTCAAAGGGCTCGTCTCACGCGCAGAAATAGCAGAGTTAATCGAGCACACGGATAATCTGCGCTACGGGCGCGAAATCATCCCAGGCGTACCCCTCCCACCTGACAATCTTACGCCAGAGCAACGCGTCCAGTATTGGCTCCGTGTGCACATGCTCCATCGCGTTTCGGAGATTCATGAGCGCTATTTGCTCCATCCACGCATATTAGATGTCCTCGAAGCATTAATTGGTCCTGATGTCCTTGCACTGCAGACCATGCTCTTTTTCAAACAGCCAGGGCAACCAGGTCAGGGATATCACCAAGACAGTTACTACATTCCCACATTCCCCGATTCACTCATCGGTGCGTGGTTGGCCATTGACCGCGCCGACGAAGAAAACGGTTGTCTGTGGATGACCGTAGGATCGCAGGCCGAGCCCGTCTATCCGGATAGTGATGGTCAATCGCCCAACGGTGACCAAACACTGGCAGACCTCGAACCCATCTACGGTGCCAGCAATACCGACGAACAAAAGAACGGCTTGACCAAAGTGGCTGCCAAGTACACCGGGCGCGAAATCAAGGTCGAAGTCGACCCCGGCGACGTGGTCTTCTTTGGCGGACATGTGCTCCATCGCTCACACACCAACAAAAGCAAAAATCGGCTACGCCGGTCGTTTGTGGCACACTACTGCAATGCTCGTTCAGCGGTACCGTGGAATCACGGTCAACCCTGGGAGGGTGAGTTGGCCAATTATCTGCACATCTTGGCCCGAGGCACCACCCACTTGCCGTATGCTACGCCCAAATTCGGCACGCCGTGTGCGGCCAATCAGCCACAGTCGAAGCGCGACCACCGGTTCCGCGCCATGTCGATGATGCCCAATAGCGGCGGGTTAATGATCATGACTGCCCACGGCGAAGAGCACGACGACGACCATTAAGCCAGTGGCACGCCATACATTGCAACACCCTGACACAGGCCACGCCGCATATGCGGCGTGGCCTGTGTCGTAGATGTGCAAATGAGCCCCTAGGTATAGCAAATACGGAGCACGATGGTCATTCATCGCATCCACACCCAATACCAATCACACTGTCAATGACGGCTATGTATAATACTAAAGGTGTGGCATGATTATTGTGCAACACGTACGGTTTCTTTTGCATCGCGCCAAATACGAATGGAGTTGTTCTCATGAGCGCATACGGCATTACGTTGTTTCTTCATTCATGGACACGTTGGGCTCTCCTCATTGCAGCAGTCCTGATTATCGTTCAGGCATTTCGCGGTTGGTCGGGGTCCCAACTATGGGATAGTGGCAAAGCCAAGTTGTCGGCAGCTTTT